>NZ_JBSZCG010000062.1:0-51191 GCF_054166365.1 Corynebacterium sp. UMB8791
ATGTCTCAGTCCGAGAATCTGCACCCGTACGCCCCAGACGCCAGCTTCGACGGTGGCGATCTGGACTGCGGTAACGGGTTGCTGTTATTGATCCGAAAGAACATCGATCCGCTCGAGTCTGGCCAGCTGCTGGAGATCATCTCCTACGACCCCACAGTCAAGGTGGACCTGCCTTCCTGGTGTAACTTGACTGGCAACGACCTGGTCAACGTGGTTGAGGAGCCAGAGCACAAGCGGTGGCGCTTCCTTGTGTCGAAGGGGGCGTTCACGAAGCCCGTGGAGGTTGCTGATATCCCGGCCGCTCCCGAGGCTGTGCGCCCGAAAAAGAAGAAGGGGCCGCGCAAGCGCCCGCAGATGCCGGTGACGCAGGAGGTCGTGGAGCCGACGATCGCCAAGGAACTGCCTGAGCCAGCTCCCGCGCCGGAGATTCCGGCGGGATCTGTGCTGACGATGGGCTCTTGGCCACGGTCTCCGTGGTTGTTGGATGCGCTGCACCGCCACCTCGAAGAGCGGATGGATGAAGGCACGTTCCAGGCCACAGCCGACGACGCAGTGCGCCTTGTGCTTGCGGCGCAGGAGCGGGCCGGAGTGGACGTCGTCACGGATGGTGAAATGCGACGCGACAACTACTCGAGCTTCGTCGCGGGGCGTCTGCAGAACTGCCAGCTGATCCCGATTACAGACCTGCTGCCGTACGTGGATGACCCTGAGGAGTTCGAGCGCGAGCTTCGCGCGTTGGACGTCCCGGCGGGCGAGGTGCGCCACCCGGCGGTCTTTGGCCCGCTTGGTCGCGATAAGCCACTGGTTGCGCACGAGGTTGAGTTTGTGCAGCAGCTTACCGACCGCCCGGTGAAGGTGTGCCTGCCAGGGCCGTACCTGCTCACGCGCACGATGTGGATGGAGTGTGTCTCCGACCGCGCGTACGAGAACCGCGAGGAGATGTCGAAAGACATCGTTCGCGTGCTACGCGAGGAGCTCCACGAATTGCTGGCGAAGGGAACGTCGCTGGTGCAGATCGATGAGCCGGTGCTTACTGAAGTCGTGTACGGGCAGGCAGGCGGGGGCGGCCGCACGTTTATGTGTGGCGCGCTCGACGGCCTGGAGGGCACGGTGGATGAGGAGCTGGAGTTCGCGAAGTCGTTGCTCGATGAGCTCACTGAGGGGCTGCCGAAGGAGCGGTTGGCGTTGCACGTGTGCCGCGGCAACTGGACCACGGATGAGTCCGCGGCGTTGACGGGCGATTACGCTCCGTTCGTTGAGCTGTTCGCCTCGCTGAACGTGGGTATGTTGTCCATGGAGTTGGCGACGCCACGTGCCGGCGATATCCGAGCCCTCGAGGGAATCCGCGACGACCAGCGCATCTGCGTTGGCGTGCTGAACCAAAAGCTCCAGGAGCTGGAGCCGGTCGAAGCAGTGGAGGAGCGCATCGAGCGCGCCCTGGACACGTTCGGAGCTGACCGAGTGGTCTTCTCGACGGACTGCGGTTTTGCAACGTTTGCGGATAACCCAATCGTGGCCGCGAACTTGGCTGAGCAGCAGCTCGCGCTCATTGTGCAGGCCCGCGACAACGTGATGGCACGCCGCAATGCATGAGGATCATTACTGGGACGCCCAGGACATCGCGTGCGGTGATGTCCTGGTGCGCCTCTTCCTCTTGTTCCGCGACCAGATCAAGGACGGGGAAGTGCTGCACTTGCGGTCCACGAACGAGGCGATCGATATCGATATTCGTGCCTGGTGCGGCCTGACTGGCAACACGTTGCTGCGCGCGGATCACCCGGAGTTTTATATCCGTAAAACTTCTGATTGATGTGAAACTTCGGCTATCCTTAGCGCTGTGAATAAAGGACTGCGCCGAACGAACCATGTCGTTTCCCGGACCCTTGCCACCGTGGGGCTCGGGCTTTGTATTCTTGCCTCTACCGCTGCGTGCGGGTTTGGGGGCGGTCAGCCGGTCATGGCAGCTGATACGACAGAGCTCGCTCCTCGTGATGTTGCTGCCAAAGTGCCGGTCACCGCGACGGTGGAGGCTGCCACGGTGACCGCGTTGACGACGCACCTGACCGGCCCGGTCACAGCCCTGAACGTGAAGGTGGGACAGCGTGTCGAGGCGGGCCAGGTCGTCGCGGTCCTGGATACGTCGGGGGTCCAGCGTGAGATTGATACGCAGCGGGCACAGCAGATTTCGGCGGATGTCGCGGCGCAGAACCAGCTTGAGCAGGCCCAGCAGGCCTACCAGCAGTCGAGCGACGCGATGCAGCGTGGCCTGAACCCACAGGTGACGCAGGCGGAGGCGGCGCTTCGCCAGGCTGATGGCCAGTTGCAGGAGGCTACCGCAGTCTTCGAGCAGCGAAAGAAGGCAGTTGCGGCGGGCCTGGACAGCACGCTGCTCACGCAGGCGCAGGGCGTGGACTCGGCGCGTCGTGACGCGCTGACGGCGGCCCTGGAGTCTGTGCGCGGCAACCATGGCATCTTCCAATCTGGGATGGCGCAAGACGATGCTGTGCAGCCGTTGCTGAGCAAACTGGAGGCCGACGAACGCTACCGAGGCGCGAAGCACAACCTTTCTGCGGCGCAAAAGGCGTACGACGCCGCCCTCAACGACACCGATGCGGATCTTGCGGCGAAGCAGCGCGCGGTTGCCCAGGCATTTGACGCGAAGGCGGAGGCTGCGGTTGGGCTCGAGGTGGCGAAGCTTGCCGCCCAGCAGCAGCTCGATTCCCAGGCGGCGGCTGTGCAGCAGGCACAGCGTGGGGTGCAGGCGGCGCAGGCGGCAGCTGGCCAGTCAATCGCGCAGCTTGAGGTCGATGTGGCGTCGGGCCAGGTGCGTGCTCCGATCGCGGGTGTGGTCGCGGAGGTAGCGGTGAAGCAGGGGCAAACGCCGACGGGCTATCTGCTCTCGGTGGCGGACCCGAACCGGCTGGTGCTGCGCGCGAGCGTCAAGGAGCTGGACTCGGCGAAGATGAAGCCGGGCGACGCCGTCACGTTCACCACGCCTGGCACCGGCGCAAAGAAGTTCAAGGGCCGTGTGCTGGATGTTTCCTCGGTTGCGGAAGCGCAGCCCGCGGCGGAGGGGGCGTCGGCACAGGCGGCGCGCCCGGAGTTCCCCGTGGAGATCGAGGTTCTGGGTGATACCGAGGGCCTGAAGATCGGCGGGACGGCCAAGGCGCAGATCACCACGGAGTCCGCGAAGGACGCGCTCGCTGTGCCGCGGGAGGCCGTCGTCGACGAGAATGGCAGCTACTCGGTGTACACGCTTCGCCCGAAGGATGACGGGGACAAGTTCGAAGTCGTGAAGACGGCGGTCAAGGTTGGGCTTGTGTCGGATTCGGATGTGGTCGTAGAGGGCGTCGAGAAGGGGACGCGAGTGCTGAACAAACCTGCCGAGTATCGCGAACGCGTCGGTGCCACCGTGACCTTGGTTGAGGAGCAGGAGTGAACCCGCGCGAATCTGTCAGACTCGCTACGGTGAGCCTGCGGGCGAACAAGATGCGCTCGGCGCTGACGCTGCTCGGGGTGATCATTGGCATCGCCTCGGTGATTGCGATTATGACGCTGGGTAAGGCGATGCAGAAGCAGACGCTGGACAGCCTGGAGCAGTTCGGCATTCACGACGTCCACCTTGAAGTCAAGCCCCGCCAGGAGGACGACAGCGAGGCCGCCCGCTACATGTTCCAAGAAATTGACGACGCCTCGAAACTCACCCCCGACATGATCGAGGACCTGCGCGCCGAACTCGGGACGCGGGCGAAGGGTATCGCGTTTGAGTTGGATAGCTCGACAGCTCAGGCGACACGCGGGCTGGCGCACGGCACCACGATGGTGAGTTTTGTCAACGCTGACCAGCTGGAGATGCAGAACCTGCCGCTGACCGCCGGGCGATTTCTGACCCAAGACGACATTGAGGCGAACCGCGCCGTGGCGGTGGTCTCGCCGGAGGTTGTGGAGCAGCTGTTCAATAACGACCCCGATTCGGCGATCGGGCAGGAAGTCGAGCTGGACATCGGTGGGCAGTACGCTTCGGTGCAGGTGGTCGGCGCGTACGGGCACTTTGAGAAGCAGGGAGTGCTGGTCGGGGACTTTTCGCAGTCGATGATGGCGGTGCCGTACACGGTGCAGCCGGACATGATGCGCACGCCGGTGCCTGGCGTGGACAACGTGAGCGTGCGCGTCGCGGACGGCGCCGACACCGATCAGGTGGCCAAGGACGTCCAGGCGTGGGCGGACCGCGCCTATGAGGATGACCCCGATTACAAGGGGAAAGTGGCCGACATGAAGCGTGACATCGATCAGCTCAACCAGACGTTGACCATGATGAGCGTGGTGGTCTCCGCAATCGGCGGTATCTCGCTACTCGTCGGCGGTATCGGCGTGATGAACATCATGTTGATTACCGTGACGGAGCGCACCCGTGAGATCGGTGTGCGCATGGCGCTGGGCGCGACGCGTCGGATGATCCGCACGCAGTTTGTTACCGAGGCGATGATCGTCTGCCTCATCGGCGGGCTCTTCGGCGTGGTCGTGGGCGCGGGCTTCGGCATGCTGGGCGCCCTGCTGCTCAACGCCTTCGTGTTTCCTCCGATCTCGGCAGTGCTACTCTCACTGGTATTCGCGCTGCTGATTGGCCTGTTCTTCGGCTACTACCCGGCCAACCGCGCCTCGAGAATGAACCCGATCGAAGCCCTGCGCTACGAATAACAACAACGTTTGGAGTGACACATATGGCAGCCACCGTGCTGACCACGGAAAACACGCGCCGGTACAAGCCCGAGCCATCAGTGGCGACAGCGCTGAAGACACCGCGCATCCTGACGAAGGAGGTCCTCGCCGGGCTGGTTGTGGCGCTGGCGCTGATCCCAGAGGCGATCAGCTTCTCCATCATCGCAGGAGTGGACCCGAAGATCGGGCTGTACTCCTCCTTCATCATGGCGATGGTGATCGCGATTACGGGTGGGCGCCCCGCCATGATCGCGGCCGCCACCGGTGCAGTCGCCCTGGTGATTGCGCCACTGGTGAGGGATTACGGCTACGACTACATGGTGGCGGCCATCATGCTCGCCGGGGTGTTCCAGATTGTGTTGGCGGTAGCTGGCGTCGCAACGCTGATGCGCTTCTTGCCGCGCAGCGTGATGATCGGCTTCGTGAACGCGCTGGCGATCCTCATTTTTGTGGCGCAGCTGCCCGAAATCATCGGCATTCACTGGGCGGTATACCCGCTGCTGGCGCTGGCCATCGTGATCATGGTGGTGATGCCGAAGTTTACGCAGGCGGTCCCGGCACCGCTCATTGCGATTCTGGTGGTCACGCTCATCGCAGTCGCAACGAAGGCACCCGTGCCGACGGTCGGGGACCGCGGCGAGCTGCCGAGCAGCCTGCCCGAATTCTTTATCCCACACGTGCCGCTGACCTGGGAGACGCTGCGGATCATCGCACCGTACTCGCTCGGCGTGGCGCTTGTTGGCCTGATGGAGTCGCTGATGACCGCGAAGCTGATTGACGAAGTCACGGACACGCACTCCAACAAGACTCGCGAGAGCTGGGGGCAGGGCGTCGCGAACATTGCCACCGGCCTGTTCGGCGGGATGGGTGGCTGCGCCATGATCGGCCAGTCCATGATCAACGTGAAGGTCTCCGGGGCTCGCACCCGGATTTCCACCTTCCTGGCGGGCGCGTTCCTGCTGATTCTGATGCTCGCGTTCGGCGAGTACGTCGCCATGATCCCGATGGCTGCGCTGGTTGCCGTGATGGTGATGGTGTCGGTGGGCACGTTCGACTGGCACTCGGTGATGCCGAGCACGCTGCGCAAGCTGCCGGCTTCGGAAACCGTCACGATGCTGATCACGGTTGCGGTGGTGCTGGCGACGAACAACCTGGCTATCGGCGTCGTGGTGGGTGTGCTTGTGGCGTCGGTCATCTTCGTGCGAAACGTCGCCCACCTGGTGGAAGTGACCCGCGAAGTTGTCGACGGCGTGGCCCACTACGTGGTGTCCGGCCAGCTGCTGTTTGCCTCCTCCAACGACCTGACCACTCTGTTCATGTACTCGGAGGACCCGGAGGAGGTTGTCGTGGACCTGCACCGCGCGCACGTGTGGGACGCGTCGACGGTCGCGGCGCTCGACAGCATTGAACAAAAATACGAAGAGCGCGGCAAGCACGTGCGCTTCATCGGCATGAACCCGAGTACCACGGAGTTTCACAGCAAGCTCACGGGCTCGCTGGGATAGGGTTCGGCGGTGTCACTTTTTCAGGAACTACGCCGCGTGTAAAATTCGCCCCATGTGTGGAATCGTTGGATACATAGGTGGCGAGCGTGCACGCGAGCACGACGCCCTCACCGTCATTATTGATGGGCTTCGCAGGCTCGAATACCGCGGTTATGACTCGGCCGGGGTAGCAGTCATGCAGGGCGACACCATCGCGTGCAGGAAGAAGGCAGGCAAGGTCGCGGACCTAGAGCAGGCCATCGCAGAGGCGCCGCTTGCGCCTTCCAACCTGGGCATCGGGCACACCCGGTGGGCAACCCACGGCGGGCCTACCGACGCCAACGCCCACCCCCACGTCGTCGGCGACGGCGCACTGGCCGTGGTGCACAACGGCATCATCGAGAACTTCGCGGCACTCCGTGCTGAGCTGAGCGAGAAGGGCTACACGTTCCGCTCCGAAACTGACACCGAGGTAGCAGCCACGCTGCTGCTGGACATCTTCAATACTGAGGCGAACAAGGACCTCACCGAGGCAATGCGCTTGACCGCCCTGCGACTCGAGGGCGCGTTCACGCTGCTGGCCATCGAGCAGGAATTCCCGGACCGTATCGTTGCGGCGCGCTGGAACTCACCGCTGGTGATCGGCCTGGGCGAGGGTGAGAACTTCCTCAGCTCTGACGTCTCCGGCTTCATCGAGTTCACCCGCGACGCGGTGGAGATGGACAACGGGCAGATCGTTACCCTGACCGCCGACAGCTACGACATCATTGACTTCGAAGGCAACCATGCCGAGGGCAGCCCGTTCCGCGTCGAGTGGGACGTCACCGCCGCAGAAAAGGGTGGGTTCGATTCCTTCATGGCGAAGGAGATCCACGACCAGCCGGCCGCCGTTCGCGACACCCTCTACGGCCGCTTCGACGCCGAGGGAAAGCTCACGCTCGACGAACTACGTATCGACGAGTCCGTGCTGCGCAGCGTCGACAAGATCATCATCGTGGCCTGCGGTACCGCTGCGTACGCGGGGCACGTGGCGAAGTACGCGATTGAGCACTGGTGCCGCATCCCGACGGAGGTCGAACTGGCGCACGAGTTCCGCTACCGCGACCCGATCGTCACCCCGAACACCCTGGTTGTAGCAATTTCGCAGTCCGGCGAGACCATGGACACCCTCATGGCGGTGCGTCACGCGCGCGAGCAGGGCGCGAAGGTCATCGCGATCTGCAACACGGTCGGCTCCTCCATCCCTCGTGAGGCCGACGCCTCCCTGTACACCTACGCTGGCCCAGAAATCGCAGTGGCGTCGACGAAGGCGTTCATCTCCCAGATCGTGGCGTCCTACCTGTTGGCGCTGTACCTGGCGCAGGTTCGCGGCAACAAGTTCACCGACGAAATCCAGACCATCATTGCTGAGCTGGAGGAGATGCCGGAGAAGATCCAGTGGATCCTGGACAACGAGGCAGAAATCCAGGAACTTGGCCGCGAGCTCGCCGACGCGAAGTCGGTGCTCTTCCTCGGCCGCCACGTCGGCTTCCCAGTCGCGCTCGAGGGGGCACTGAAGCTCAAGGAGGTCGCCTACCTGCACTCCGAGGGCTTCGCCGCAGGCGAGCTCAAGCACGGCCCGATTGCGCTGGTTGAGGAGGGGCAGCCGGTGTTCGTCATCGTGCCGTCGAAGCGTTCGCGCCACAACCTGCACGCCAAGGTTGTCTCGAACATCCAGGAAGTCCGCGCGCGTGGTGCCGTCACCATCGTGATCGCGGAGGAGGGCGACGAAGACGTGAACCGCTTCGCCAACCACGTGATCCGCATCCCGCAATCGGCCGGCCTCATGCAGCCCCTTTTGTCGACGATCCCGCTGCAGATCTTCGCCTGCACCGTTGCGCAGGCACGTGGCCTGAACGTGGACCAGCCGCGCAACCTGGCGAAGTCCGTCACGGTGGAGTAGCGCGCTAGAGTGGCCGCATGAAGAAGTTTGGGTTCCTTTCATTCGGCCACTACGCACCGCCCGGACGTCAGGGGATGACCGCCCGCGAGGCGCTACAGGACACTGTGGAGCTCGCGCGCCAGGCGGACGCGATTGGTGTCAACGGCGCCTACGTGCGCGTGCACCACTTCGCGCCGCAGTTCGCGTCTCCGATTGCTCTGCTCGGCGCGATGGCGTCGGCGACGAAGCACATTGAAGTGGGCACTGGCGTCGTGGATATGCGCTACGCCAACCCGCTGCAGCTCGCGGAGGACGTCGCGGCGCTCGATTTGCTAAGCGACGGCCGCCTTGCCTTCGGCGTCTCCCGCGGGTCACCGGAGCCTGCGGACCGGGGGTGGCGCGCTTTCGGCTACGAGTCGGAGGCCGCGAACGGTTCTGACCTGGCGCGTGCACATTTCCAGCGTTTCATTTCCGCGCTGCGCGGGGACCCGATGGCGCTCGCCGCATCCCTTGAGGAGCAGTACCCGCAGATGTACCCGCCTGCCAGCCCGCTTGCGGTACTGCCGCACTCCGAGGGTGCGGCACGCCGGGTGTGGTGGGGAGCAGGTACCTTCGCCAGCGCCGAGCAGGCTGCCCGCGACGGCGTGAACCTGATGAGCTCCACGCTGATTTCGGAAGCCGACGGCCGCAGCCTCGGGGAGCTGCAGGCGGAACAGATCCAGCACTACCGGAAGGCGTGGGCGGACGCGGGCCACGACTGGGAACCGCGCGTTTCTGTTTCTCGTTCTATCTTTCCGATCGTGGACGAGGACACCGAGCGGCTCTTCGGACTGCTGGATACCGAGGAACAGATCGGACAGATTGAGCGTGGTGTGTACACCACGTTTGGCAAGACGTACGCCGCAGAGGCCGACCAGCTTATCGAGGAGCTCGGTAATGACCCAGCAATCCAGGCCTCGGACACGCTGATGCTCACCGTTCCGAACCAGGCCGGGGTGGACGTGTGCATGCAGATCCTGCGCGGGTTCGCCGAGCACGTCGCGCCGGCGCTTGGGTGGGAGCCAGCGTACGCGGCTTCCTAATCCAGCTCGTGGGCGAAGGGGGTGTCTGCGCCGGTGCGCGACACCGTGATCGTGGCCGCGCGGGTGGCGAACGTGAGGATCTCGCGCCACTCCTCCTCGTCCAGGGCGAGCAGGCCGTCGCGGTCCAGGCCGCGGGCGTCGAACTGGTGGACCAGCGCCGCCATCACTGTGTCGCCGGCCCCAATCGTGTCCACGACCGTGACCTTCGGTGAGGGGACCGTGACCGTGCCGAACGGCGCGCGTACCCGCAGGCCGTCGGCGCCGAGCGTGGTCACCACGACTGGCACGTGGGAGGTGTCACCGAGGAACTCGACTTCCTCGTCGGAGAGTTTGAGCACCGTTACGGAATCGAGCAGCCCCCGCAGGAACAGGCGGTGTTTCTCGGAGGCGAACGCCGGGCGGATATTCGGGTCCAGGCAGACGATCGCGCCGTGCTTTGCCGACTCAGAGGCGGCCTCCGCGTAGCGCAGCGACGCCGGTTCCAGCGCCAGGGACAGGGTCCCGAACACCGCGTAGCCCTCCTTTACTGGGACCGGCTGTGCGAAGCGGTCGGCGGTGCCGTCGACGTAGAACGTGTACGTTGCCGAGCCGTTCTCCGCCAGGGCAGTGACAGCCAGGGTGGTGGGCTCGTCCCCGCGACCGCAGTTGGTGAGGTCCACGTGGGCGTCGAGAAGCGATTGGGCGAGTGCCTCCCCGAAGTTGTCGCGAGACAACCGTGACTGGAAGGAGACGTCTGCGCCGAGTCTGCCCAGCGCACGGGCCACATTGAACGGGCCGCCACCGAGCGCGGGCACCAGCGGCGCGAGCGGGGAACGGTCCTGGGGGACAAGGTCAACGAGGGCTTCGCCGTACACAGTGATCATGGTTCCACCGTAGACTAAGTCGCATGACGTACCGGCCAACATTTCACCTGTCCCCGCCGCAAGGGCGCCTCAACGACCCGAACGGCGTCACGCTCATCGGCGACCAACTCCACGTGTTTTACCAGCATGATCCGTGCTTTCCGCACGCTGCGAAGCGCACCGGTTGGGGCCACGCCGTCACCACAATTGGGGGTGAGGAGGGCCTGGGCCAGTGGCGCCACCTTCCGGACGCGCTGTATCCGGACTTCCCGTACGACACGCACGGGTGCTACTCCGGGTCCTCCGTGGTCCACGACGGTGAGGTCATGCTGTTTTACACCGGCAACGTGAAGGAGGATGGGTGCCGCCTGACCACGCAGAACCTGGTCCGCGTTGAGGACTTGGAGGGCCCGATGGGCGGTGTGTACCACCGTGCGCCGGAGAATCCGCTCATTGACGGCCCAGCCCTCGGCTTTACCGCCCACTACCGGGACCCGCACGTCACTCAGAATGAGGACGGCTCCTGGCGCATGGTGCTCGGTGCGCAGCGTGAGGAGGAGCGCGGCGCGGTGGTGCTCTACGAGTCACCGGACCTGCTGAACTGGTCGTTTGCTGGCGCGCTGCAGTTCGAGGGGCTGGACCCGCGCGTTGAGGCCGCCTACATGTGGGAGTGCCCGAACCTGCTGCGGATGCGTGACCACGCGACGGGGCAGTGGCGCGAGGTACTCGTGCTGTGCCCGCAGTACCCGGGCTCGGACGAGTGCGGCTACGTCGTCGGTTCGCTTGATGGCCTGTGGTTTCGCGTGGAGTCGCAGTTTCGCCCGCTCGATTTCGGGCATCAGTTTTACGCGCCGCAGATGGTCGCCGAGGGCGATGGCGATGCGCTGTTGCTCGGCTGGATGGGACTGCCTGCCCGCGATGACACCCCAACGCTTCAGGCAGAGGGCTGGGTACACCAGCTGACGTTGCCTCGCAGGCTCCAACTTGTCGACGGCCAGCTTCGCACCGAACTCCTCCTCCCAGCCGATCCCGCGGGGATGGTCGTGCACCGCGAAGTTCTCAGGGGACAGCCGTGGGAGGCCGACCTGGTCGACGATGCCGGTGGCGTTGGTGCTCACGTGGCGTGGCGGCCTGGCGAGGCCGGGCGTGGAACGCTGAGCGTGACGGTCGGCGGTGACGAGCGCCGCGCCGAGTGCGCGCAGGGCGAACTCGTGGTGTGCGCTGACGGGGCGGCGCTCGAAGTTGTTGCCGGAGACGGGGAAGTGGCGTTCTCCTCGGCGGTCTTCGGTACTGAGGGAGCCCCATGGGTCGCTGTGGAAGTACGTGAAATCGGCCACAACCGGGGGTAATCGGACGCAAGTAAGCTGATTTATGCCCGTATAGATGTTTGACTGTGTGGGAAGAGAAAGGATTCCCACATGGACCACAAGGAAGTAGCCCGGCGGGTCCTCGCCGGGGTAGGGGGCGAGGAAAACATCGTTGGCGTCGCCCACTGCGCGACGCGACTGCGTTTCGTGCTTAAGGACGTCGACAAGGTTGCGCAGGATACGCTGGAGAACGACCCTGATTTGAAGGGCACGTTCGCAACCGGCGGCATGTTCCAGATCATCGTCGGCCCCGGCGACGTAGATATTGTCTTTGATCAGCTCAACGGCATGACCAGCAAGAGCATCGCCGTCTCCACGGAAGACCTGAAGGAAGTAGCGGCGAACCAGGGCAACTGGTTTACGCGCTTCATCAAGGTCTTCTCTGACATCTTCGTGCCGCTGATCCCAATCCTGGTCGGCGGCGGTCTGCTCATGGCACTCAACAACGTCCTGACCGCCGAGGGGTTGTTCGGGGAGAACTCCCTGGTGGGGATGTTCCCGCAGATCCAGGGTCTGACGGAGATCATCAATGTGCTGGCCTCCGCACCGTTCGCGTTCCTGCCGGTGCTGGTGGGGTACTCCGCGACGAAGCGCTTCGGTGGCAACGAATACCTCGGCGCCGGCATGGGCATGGCGATGGTTCACCCGGCGTTGGTCAACGGCTACGACGTGGCGAACTCCGTTGCCGACGGAACGATGCCGTTCTGGGACCTGTTCGGCTTGCCAGTCGCGCAGGCGGGTTACCAGGGTGCGGTGCTGCCGGTGCTGGCGGTCGCGTGGATCTTGGCAACGATCGAGAAGTGGTTCCACAAGCGTCTGAAGGGTACGGCGGACTTCCTGATTACTCCGCTGGCAACCCTGCTGATTACGGGCTTCATTACCTTCATCGCCGTCGGCCCGTTTGTCCGCTGGCTCGGCGACCTGCTGATTGTCGGCCTCTCCAGCCTGTACGACTTCGGTGGCCCAATCGGTGGCCTGCTCTTCGGTCTGGTGTACTCGCCGATCGTGATCACTGGCCTGCACCAGTCCTTCCCGCCAATCGAGCTCGAGCTGTTTAATCAGGGCGGCTCCTTCATCTTCCCGACGGCCTCCATGGCGAACATCGCGCAAGGCGCAGTGGCCCTTGCCGTGTACTTCCTGGCGCGCAACGCAAAGCTCAAAGGTCTAGCTGGTTCCTCGGGCATCTCGGCCGTATTTGGTATCACGGAACCCGCCATCTTCGGCGTCAACCTGCGCCTCCGCTGGCCCTTCTTTATCGGCCTCGGCGCGGCCGGTATTGGTGCAATGCTGATTGCGATCTTTGATGTCAAGGCAGTTGCGCTTGGTGCGGCGGGCTTTATCGGCGTGGTCTCCATCCGCGCGAATGACATGGTGACCTTCCTGATCCTCGGTGTCATTACGTTCGTGATCGCCTTCGTGGCGGCCTACGGGTACGGGCGCTACCTGGTGGGCAAGCATGGCAGCATCGATCCGGACGCAACCGAGGATCCAGCCGCCGATGCCGCTGTCGAGCAAGCGCTGCTCGAGGCGTCCGACGAGGCGCTCCACGTCGTGGCGCCACTCGAGGGCAACGCCGTGCCGCTTGCGACGGTCAGTGACCCGATGTTTGCCCAGGGCAAGCTGGGGAACGGCGTGGCAATCGTGCCGACGGTTGGAGAGCTGCGCGCACCCGTCGCCGGTACGGTTGCGGTCACGTTCCCGTCCGGCCACGCCTACGCAATCCGCGCCAAGGGGACCGATGGCAAGAACGTGGACATCCTTATGCACATCGGCTTCGACACGGTGAACCTCAAGGGCGAGCACTTCACCGCACACGTGGAGAAAGGTGACGTCGTGGAAGCAGGCCAGCTCCTCGCGACGTTCGATATCGATGCCATCCGCGACGCAGGATACGAAGTGACGACTCCGGTCGTTGTCTCGAACACCAAGCGTGTTGGGGAGATTGGGGCGTCGAGAATCCTTCCTGCAGACACGAAGTTTGGCGACGCCCTCTTCTTCGTCGAGCCGAAAAAGATAGCCGAAGAAGCAAAATAAAAGTTGTTGGAAAACTGGCAACAACCATAAATTAGTTTGCCGCTTCTGTTGCGCCCCTTCCCTTCGCGGGGAACGGGGCGTTTTCTTTCTGCTTGGGGGTTAGCGGCGTGTCGCCAGCGGGGTTGCCGGGGTGCCGCCCTTGTTTAGCCAAGCATAGACGCCGCCCATGATGAGGCCACCACCGATGTAGTTGCCGACCCACACGATGAGCCAGTTCATCAGGCCATTCGTCAGTGTGAACCCGGCGAAGTGCTCGGCGCCGATGCCGTAACCCGCCAGGGAGAAGACGACGAAGCTGGCGATGGAGTGCTCGTACCCCATTGCGGCGAATGCAGGAACGATCAGCATGATGGCGAGGAACTTCGCGGTGAAGTCCTTGCCAGCTTGGATGGCGAGCAGCACGCCGATATTGACCACGATGTTGGCGAAGATGCCTTCCATGAACAGCAAGCCGTCCGGCTTTGCGAGCTTGGTCTCAACGGTCGCGGCGAGGAAGCTGTCCATCCCGATCGGCTGGAACGCCGTGGCGTGGACCAGGAACACGGCGGTGATGAGGACGCCGAGCAGGTTGAAGATCGTGCAGGTGGAGACCATCAGGAATCCCTTGAGCCAGGGGAGGCGTCCGGAGGCGCTGCCGTAGGTCATGAACATCATGTTGCCGGTGGCGAGCTCCGCCCCCAGGACAACGATGACGTACAGCGAGAGACAGAAGATAGCTGCGAACACGAAGCGGCCGTAGCCGGGGGCGCTGCTTTCTACTTGGGTGGAGGTGACGGTGGCGAATGCCGTCATGATCGTCAAAAACATGCCGGCGAGCATGGAGCGTACCGCGAACTTGGGGAGTTCGTAGGTGTAGAGGTACGACTTGAAGCCGATTGAATCCGCAAGTGTGCCATCGAAGTTCATAGGTATGACCATACCAAAGGTCAGAACCGGGCACGAATCCACACAATCAAAAGCCACGGTTTGCGGGCGGGAATTTTCCGTGCTTTAATGTTCCAGTTGTCCTTTGCTGCGTGTTTGCTCTGCGCGTTTCCGAGCTGGGCATGTACGCCTACGGTGCCGAAGGTGCCGTCGACAAGCGAAAAGACATCGAAGACATTGACCACGTGCGTATAGGACGGAAATCTAACGCACATCGACCCAGGTCAGGAGACCAATAGTGATTCAGAAGGAATCGCGCCTGAAGGTCGCCGACAACACCGGTGCACGTGAAATCCTGTGCATCCGTGTCCTCGGCGGATCCGTTCGGCGCTTCGCCGGCATCGGCGATACGATCGTCGCCACTGTGAAGGAAGCTGCCCCAGGCGGCAACGTTAAGGAAGGCGAAGTCGTTAAGGCCGTCATCGTTCGCGCGAAGAAGGAGACCCGTCGTCCGGACGGCTCCTACATCGCGTTCGACGAGAACGCTGCAGTGCTGATCAAGAACGACACCGAGCCACGCGGCACCCGTATCTTCGGCCCAGTTGCTCGCGAGCTGCGCGACAAGAAGTTCATGAAGATCGTTTCTCTCGCACCGGAGGTGATCTAGGGATGAAAATCAAAAAGGGCGATATGGTCCAGGTCATCTCTGGCAAGGATAAGGGCGCGCAGGGCAAGGTTATTGAGGCATACCCGAAGCGTCAGCGCGTTCTCGTTGAAGGCGTGAACCGCATGAAGAAGCACGTCGCGAACTCCTACAACGAGCGCGGCGCAGAGTCCGGCGGCATTGTCACCCAGGAAGCTCCGATCCACGTCTCCAACGTGATGGTCCTGGATTCCGACGGCAAGCCGACGCGCGTGGGCTACCGTTTCGACGAAAACGGCAAGAAGGTCCGCGTTGCAAAGTCGAACGGGAAGGACATCTAAGCATGGCTGAGAACTACACCCCTCGTCTGAAGACCCAGTACAAAGAGGACATCCGTACCAAGCTCAACGATGAGTTCAAGTACGACAACGTCATGCAGATCCCAGGTCTGACCAAGATTGTTGTCAACATGGGTGTCGGCGACGCTGCACGTGACTCCAAGGTCATCAACGGCGCACTCGAGGACCTCGCCGCGATCACCGGCCAGAAGCCACAGCTTCGCCGCGCGAAGAAGTCCATCGCTAACTTCAAGCTCCGCGAAGGCATGCCGATCGGCGCGAAGGTTACCCTCCGCGGCGACCGCATGTGGGAGTTCCTGGACCGCCTGCTGACGGTTGCTCTGCCACGTATTCGTGACTTCCGTGGCCTCAGCGACAAGCAGTTCGACGGTGCAGGCAACTACACCTTCGGCCTGACCGAACAGACGATGTTCTACGAAATCGACATCGACAAGATCGATCGCGTCCGCGGTATGGACATCACTGTCGTCACCACCGCAACGAACGACGACGAGGGCCGCGCACTCCTGCGCCACCTCGGCTTCCCGTTCGCTGACAAGGATGGCAAGATGCAGCGCGCATAACGCGTCACTGCTTTTCGACGAACACCCCTGCGACCCAACCGGGTTGCGGGGGTGTACGTCTTTTGGGGGAACCTGCAGAGCACACCCGAAAAGTACGCATGTACTGCTTTTGGGAAACGTCGGATAGACTGACATTCTGCAACAATCTCTCAGGTGAATTTGAGGAGGCCACAATGGCTTTGCAAGAAATGGTCCACGCTGGGGCCAAAAAGAAAGAACAGCTTCTCGATAATGAGATGCCGCGGTTTTTCGTCCGCGCGATTCTCGCCGGCATTTACCTGACCGCCGGTACGGCGTTCGCCGCGGTGGCGGGAAATGCGGTCAATGAATATGCGCCGGGGCTCGGCTCGGTTGTGTTCGCCTTGCTGTTCGGGCTTGGCCTGTTCGCGATCGTCATCCTGAACGCGGAGCTTGCAACGGGCGACATGATGTTTGCGTCCTGGGCGGCGACAGACAAGGTGTTCAGCTGGGGCAAGGGTATTTGGCTCGTCGTTGTGGTGACGGTGGCGAACCTGATCGGTGCGATCATTTTCGCGGCTGTGATGAGCCAGTCGGCCAAGTTCGGCTCGATGGATAACAGCCACCTGATTGTCACTCTGGTTGAGGGCAAGTTGGCGAAGCCGTTCTTCGGCGCGCTGCTTGAGGCGATCTTCGCGAACTTCATTGTCAACATGGCGATTGTTGGTGCGCTGCTGGCGAAGGAGTTCATCTCCAAGTTCGTCGTGATCCTGCCGCTGATCGCTATCTTCGTTGGTCTGGGCCTCGAGCACGTTATTGCGAACTTCTCGCTGTTCTCCCTGGCGTTCCTGTCCAGCACGCCACCTGAGGGATTCACCGCCGCTGCAATCCTGAGCAACTGGGTTGCTGTGTGGATCGGCAACTTCATCGGCGGTGGCCTGTGCATCGGCGGTGTCTACGCTTGGTTGAACAAGACGAAGACGGTGTACAAGGACTAGTCTGCAAGCTCCCCGGAGTACAGATTGAAGCGCTCGCCGCGCACAAAGCCGGCGAGCGCCATTTTTGTTTCGCGGGCCAGTTCGACGGCGAGCGAGGATGCCGCAGAGACCGCAACCATTGCCGGGAAGCCCGCCATCGCGGCCTTTTGCACAAGCTCGAATGATGCGCGGGAGCTGACAACCAGGATCAGGTCGCTGGCTGGCAGGAGCCCTTCGAGTAGTAGGTGGCCAATGACTTTGTCGGTCGCGTTGTGTCGACCGATGTCCTCGCGGATTACTACAGGTTCGCCGTCCAAGGTAAACGCACCGGCCGCGTGGATGCCGCCTGTCTTACGGAACTGCTTTTGGCCGGTTGCAAGGGCGCCGGGTAATCGCATCACCAGGTCCGGGTCCAAGCGGACGGGAGTGATTGGCGCGGGCACCTTGCCCATGATGTCGTCGATCGATTGCGTGCCGCACACGCCGCATGCGCTCGTGGTAGTGGTCAGGCGAATGAACTGCGGTGCAGCGGGGGAGGCCGCGGGCCCGAGGTCGATGTCGAGCGTGTTGTACGTGTTTTCGCCGTTCGGCCCGACCGCACCCGCGCAGTAGCGCGCGGAACGAACGTCCTCTGCGCTGCTGATCAGCCCCTCCGCGAACATCCAGCCGTGTGCCAGCTCGATGTCGTGTCCGGGGGTGCGCATCGTGGTGGTCAGCGTGTCGCCGGTGGCGCGGATCGCCAGCGGCTCTTCCACGGTGACGGTATCGGCGCGAGTATCGCGCGCGAAGCCGCTGTCGGTGCGGGTGACTTTCGTGACGGCGAAGCGTCGATTAATCCTGCTCATACGTTTCCAGGAGCTTCGCTACCTTGGCAAGCGCCTCGCGCGTCGTTGCTGAGTCCGCATCAGTATCGCCCTGGAGCGCCGCACCGGTTGCGACGCCTACGACGAACGCCGTTGTCGGCGCCGCCGGGCGCGACGGGCCGTTGTGCGCGACGTCCGCAGTCATCTTCAGAATGTCGCCGACCAGTGAGCGCGTGAGATCCGGGGAAACGCCGAGCGTACGGGAGACCTCTTCGAGCCACTCGTGTGTTGATTGCAAACCTTCGTTGTTAGCCATGTGTGCCACCTTAGTCGTCGTTCTTGTTGATGAGCCACGCGCTCGCAGCCGTGACCATCGCTTCGGCGCCGCGGTCGAGCGTCGGCTGGAGGTCGGGCGCGAACGCTGCGCTGTGATTGCCCGGCGCATGCGGGTAGCTGGCGAAGCCGCCGAGGCCCCAGAACGTGTACGGCACGCCGAGCGCGTCCGGGATGATCGAGAAGTCCTCGCTGGCAGGGACCTGCGCCAACGTCTGCGCTTCATCACCGAATCGCGCCTCGAAGGCGTTGCGTACCCGCTGCGTTACTGCGGCATCGTTGCTGGTGAGCGGGTAGGCGTCGTAGTACTCGAACTCGGGCAGCTGCGGGCTACGCGTTGCCTCGCACTCAGCGCGCACGATGCGTTCGATGGCCTCCTTGAGGTGCGCGCTCGTCGCCTCCGAATAGGCGCGGGTATTGATCAGCAGCTCCGCGCTATCCGGGATGACGTTGGATTTTGCTCCCGAATGGATCGCGCCGACCGTCAGCACCGCGGTTTCGGAAGCAGCAATCTCTCGGGAGACTACGGTGTGCAGCCTCGTCACAATTGTCGACGCCAACAAGACCGCATCGACGCCCAGCTCAGGCATGGATCCGTGCGAACCCACTCCGTGTACTGTGACCTTCACCGAGAACGCCTGGGAGAGCACCGGGCCCGGCCGGGTCCCCACATGGCCCAACGGCAGCGTGCCGAGCACGTGTTGGCCCAAGTACACGTCGGGGTGGGGGATCGCGTCGGCGATACCGTGCTCAACCATCGAACGTGCGCCGGAGGCTGTTTCCTCGCCGGGCTGGAATACGCCCACCAGCGTGCCGGACCAGGCGTCGCGGCAAGTGTTGAACGCGACGAGGGCCGCGAGCACCGAGCAAATGTGGAAGTCGTGCCCACACGCGTGGGATACAGGCACTTCTTGCCCCGTCGCAGCATCGACTTGGGTTTGCGTGCAGGCGTAGTCCTTGCCGGAATCCTCCTTGACTGGGAGGCCGTCAGTATCGCCGCGCAGGGCGACGACGGGCCCGAGGCCGTTTTCGATGGTGGCGACGACGCCAGTTTCGCCCAATACCGAATATGGGATCCCGGCTGCCTCGAGTTCCTGAACGATGTGTTGTGAAGTCTGGGTTTCCTGCATAGAGAGCTCAGCGTGTTGGTGGAACCAGCGGTAGAGCTCCTCGCGGTGCGTGCGGGTGGCGGAGAGGGCGTCGAAAAGTTCGTCGAGGTGCTTCATGGCACCGACTATACGGCGCAGCGACCGGGCCAACGTGACTTGTTTCTTGTATAGAGGGAGTGTAAAGTGGCCAAACGGACTTGTGCACAGATGGTTGTCTGCGCGCAAAATCCGAGAGAATATTGTACATCCAACTTTGTTGCAGGCCCCCCGCCGAGAAGCGGACCGCGTGCAAGGGAGGCGGCGAGCGCCCCGCGTTATTGAGCGTGGGGAGCGTGAAGTAGCCCCCGACAGATCATGCGGAAAACGCGACCTGGCACGACATAGTCTTGCTGGTCAGGTGGGTAGGGAACCGCAACGAGAAAGGTAAACGGTCACATCTTATGACGATGACTGATCCAATCGCAGACATGCTGTCTCGCGTGCGCAACGCGTCGCACGCACAGCACGAGAGCGTGACAATGCCTTCCTCCAAGATCAAGGCAAACATCGCCGAGATCCTGAAGCAGGAAGGCTACATTGCTGATTACAAGGTTGAGGACGCCAAGGTTGGCAAGCAGCTGACCCTGGACCTCAAGTACGGCCCGACCCGTGAGGCTGCCATCGCTGGCCTGCGTCGCGTGTCCAAGCCTGGTCTGCGCGTGTACGCAAAGTCCAACGACCTGCCGCAGGTGCTGGGTGGTCTGGGTGTGGCGATCATCTCCACGTCCCAGGGTCTCCTCACTGACCGTCAGGCCCAGGAGAAGGGTGTAGGCGGAGAAGTTCTCGCCTACGTCTGGTAAAGGGAGGTTGAAAAGACTATGTCGCGTGTAGGTAATGCACCCATCGCCATCCCGAATGGTGTCGAAGTTAAAATTAACGGTCAGGTCGTAGAGGTCAAGGGCCCTAAGGGTTCCCTCAACTTCGAGCTGCCTGAGCCAATCACCGCTGCGGTTGAGGACAACGAGATTGTCGTCTCCCGTCCGGACGATCACCGTAAGCACCGTGCGCTGCACGGTCTGTCCCGTTCCATGGTCAACAACCTCGTTGTTGGCGTGACCGAGGGCTACAAGATCAACATGGAGATCTTCGGTGTCGGCTACCGTGTCCAGGCCAAGGGCAAGAACCTCGAGTTCTCGCTCGGCTACTCCCACCCGATCCTCATTGAGGCTCCGGAAGGGATCAGCTTCGCAGTCGATGGCAACACCAAGTTCTCCATCGAGGGCATTGACAAGCAGCAGGTTGGCCAGATCGCGGCTAACATCCGCCGCCTCCGTAAGGATGACCCATACAAGGGTAAGGGCATCCGCTACGAAGGTGAGCAGATTCGCCGCAAGGTCGGAAAGACGGGTAAGTAATCATGAGCAATTCTGCAGAGAACACCAAGCGCACCCCGGTCGGCAAGGATATTTCCTCCCGCCGCCGCGAGGCTCGTGCACGTCGCCACTTCCGTATCCGCAAGACGCTGCGCGGCACCCCGGAGACCCCACGTCTCGTTGTGCACCGCTCTTCGCGTCACATCCACGTCCAGCTGATCGACGATCTCGCTGGCCACACGCTCGCAGCGGCATCCTCCATCGAGGCTGACGTACGCGCAATGGAAGGTGACAAGAAGGCAAAGGCAGCCAAGGTTGGCCAGCTGATCGCTGAGCGCGCCAAGGCTGCAGGCATCGAAGCTATCGTCTTCGACCGCGCAGGTTACAAGTACCACGGTCGCGTCGCAGCTCTTGCCGACGCCGCTCGTGAAGGTGGTCTGAAGTTCTAATGACCACCGCAATCATCACCATCAACGGAAGGATCGCGTAATGGCCGAACGTGAACGGCGTGACGGCGGACGCTCCGCCGACAACCAGAACAAGAAGAATGAGCGCAACAACCGCGGTGGCCGTGGCCGTCGCGATGATCGTCGCAACCAGAATGATGACCGCGACAAGTACATCGAGCGCGTCATCACCATCAACCGTGTCGCAAAGACCGTGAAGGGCGGACGCAACATGTCCTTCACCGCTCTCGTCGTCGTTGGCGACGGCAAGGGCATGGTCGGCGTTGGCTACGGCAAGGCAAAGGAAGTTCCTGCCGCTATCCAGAAGGGTGCAGAAGAAGCACGTAAGAACTTCTTCCGTGTCCCGATGATCGGTGGCACCATTCCTCACCCAGTCCAGGCAGAAGAGGCAGCAGGCATCGTTATGCTGCGCCCGGCTGCACCAGGTACCGGTGTTATCGCCGGTGGCGCAGTTCGCCCAGTGCTCGAGTGCGCTGGCGTCCAGGACATCCTTGCTAAGTCGATCGGTTCTGACAACGCTCTGAACGTTGTTCAGGCAACGGTTGCAGGTCTCAAGCAGCTCGTACGCCCTGAGGAAGTCGCTGCGAAGCGCGGCAAGGACCTCGAGGACGTCGCACCTGCTCGCATGCTGCGCGCACGCGCAGGACAGGAGGCGTAAGAACAATGGCTTTGAAGATCACATTGCACCACGGCAAGGTTGGCGAGAAGCCACTGACCCGTAAGAACCTCGAGGCTCTCGGTCTGCGCAAGATCGGCCAGTCCGTCATTAAGAAGGACAACGCCGCAACCCGTGGACAGATCCTGAAGGTTCGCCACCTCGTTACCGTCGAAGAAGTTGCAGGGGAGTAGAACAACATGGCTGAAATTATCAAGCTCCATGATCTGCGCCCAGCAAAGGGCGCTAACAAACCAAAGTTCCGCGTAGGTCGCGGTGAAGCAGGCAAGGGCGGCAAGACCGCTGGCCGCGGTACCAAGGGCACCAAGGCCCGCAAGCAGGTTTCCGCAGCATTTGAGGGTGGCCAGATGCCACTTCACATGCGTCTGCCGAAGCTCAAGGGCTTCAAGAACCCGAACCGCGTGGAGTACCAGGTAGTCAACGTTCAGGCGCTCGCAGAGGCGTTCCCGAACGGTGGCACCATCACCATCGACGACATCGTCGCAGCTGGCCTGGTTCGCAAGAACCACCCAGTCAAGGTGCTGGGCAACGGCGACATCAACGTCAAGTTGGACGTCACCGCTACCAAGTTCTCCAAGTCTGCGGCTGAGAAGATCGAGGCTGCTGGTGGTTCCACCACCCAGGCATAAGCCTTCATCTTCGCGCCACAGCGCATAGCAAAGCTCCCCACTCGTCACGGACGGGATGGGGAGCTTTTGCGTGCGCGCGCTATAGGGATTTGACTGCGTTGAGCACGCCCCGCGCCAGTCCGGGAAGCGCCCGGTAGATCGCGGTGTTCGCATGCTTGTCGACGCCACCAAGCACCTGCTCAGCGAACCGGGCAGGGTGGTTGGCGGTGAAGGAGCGAAGAACCGCCAGCGCTGCGGCTTTATCGGCCTCGGAGGACGCGTTGAGTGCCAGGGCGCACATGTGGCTGATACAGCGGAACTCCAGTCCGATGTGGTCCGGCGGGAGGTTATCGGCGCCGGGGTCAAAGCCGACCTGGTGGTAAACGGCGGCGACTGCCGCGGCGTCCTCATCCATGACGAGTCCGTCCTTGGAAAAGTACGGGGACTCGTACGGCTGGGCGAGCGGGGAGCTTACGCCGATGAACAGGTAGAGGTGGTCGCGCTGCAACGCTTCGGCGGTGTCGCGCTCCGTTTCCAGCAGGGCGTTGATGGCGTGCTGCGAGGCGTCGTCCTCGAGCGGCCATGATTGCAGGAAGGAAGGGTCGGAGAGGGCGTCGAGAAGCGGGCCTTGCGGCTCGTCGAGGAAGAGCTGCCCCACGATGTCTGCTGCGATGTGGCAGCGTTCAACTAACTCTGTGTGCATCAGATTCCGATCCGGTCGACTGCGCCGTAGAACATGAAGCGGCCGAGCAGCTCCGCGATGACCACCAGGATGTACGCGACGGTGATCCATAGCATTGCGCTCGAGGTGGGGCGGCGGGTGCGACCGCCGAACGCCAGGATGAGGCCCACGATGAACGCACCGACCAGCAGGAGCCCAATGCGGATGACGAATGCGGTCATGTTGAACTCAAACTGCGCCGGGTTCGGGCCCGCGGGGCGGCCGTAGTTGAACACCATCACGATGAAAATGAGCGGCACGACGACGGTCAGCGCGATGCCGATCCAGCGCAGCGAGGCGTGGATGAGGTCCCAGACCTCTTCCTTCTGGGCGTCTGTCTGGTCTTCGTTGCGCGCGGACGGGATGAGCTTCTTGATGAGCTCGGAGTCTTCGAGCCAGTTGTACGCCGTGAGCGCGACCGCAATCGCGAGCAGACCTGTGACCGCGGCGGAGAGATAGAACGCCGCCGGGGTAGTCCAGTGGTTCCACGATGGGATCGTGGGCAGCATGTAGAGGCGCGCCATGGTGGCGATGAACCCGATGCCGGCAATCGCGGTGATGACCGCGATGGTTGTGCGGGTGCCCACGGAGCCCCAGTCGAAGAACTGACAGGCCGCGAACAAGAAGCCGAGCGCCGCGAAGATGCAGCCGCCCACGAGCTCCTGGGTGAGTCCGGAGGAACTGATGTGGCGCATCACGTTCAGCGCGTTGATCGGGTTGCCGAGGTGGAAGAACGCGAGGCAGAAGCCTGCGATCATGATTGGGCCGATTGCGTAGAGCGCCGGCACACAAATGCGGTTAATCGCGTTCGCGGAGTAGCGGGTGCGTCCCACCATTGTGATGACGCCGAGGACGAAGAACGCGCCGACTGCCATCTGCCCGAACGTGGTGAAAAACGTGAGGGGCCATTCGTGCATATTCATGAGTTAGACCTCTTCCGGGTTCATGATCTCGCCGGCGTCCAACGCGTCCCAGCGCTTTGCGTCCTTGTGCGGCTTGATGGTCAGGCGTGGTTCGGTAAACGTTGGGTCCGGCAGCGGGGCGATGCCGGCGACGTCGCCGTGTTCCTTGCGCAGCTCGTCGATAGGCCCCCAGTCGAGCGCGCGCGACGGGCACGCGGCCACGCACGCGGGGTCTTTGCCCTCGGCGCGGTAGTCGGCGCACAGGTCGCACTTCGTCATGACGCCCTTTTCAGGGTTGAACTGTGGCGCGGAGTAGGGGCACGCCCACTCGCAGTAGCGGCAGCCCACGCACTTGTGCGGGTCGACGGAGACGACGCCGTCCTCGCCGATGTGCATCGCGGTGGTCGGGCAAACCTTGGTACAGATCGGGTTGTCACAGTGGTTGCAGGACACCGATGTGTAGTAGGTGAACGTATTGGTGGTCAGCTCGCCGTCGGCGTTGCGGTTCCAGTCGCCGCCCGAGTACTCGACCACGCGGCGCCAGTTCACGCCGATCGGTGTGTTGTGCTTGTCCTTGCAGGCGATCTGGCAAGCTTTGCAGCCGTTGCACAAGGTCTGGTCGAAGAAGAAACCAAGGCGCTTGCTCGGCTTGTCGTTGTTGTTAGCCATGTTGTTGTTTCACTCCTTGGTGTTGTTATTTCGCTTTTTCAACCTGGCACAGCGCCGTGTGCTGCGCGTTGCCCTTGGCAAGAGGGGAGGGATGCCAGCTGGTCAGCGTATTGACGGATGCCCCTACGTCCACGCCGCCGTCCTTCGGGTTGAACCAGGAACCCTGCGGCACCGAGATGACACCCGGTGCGATTCGCGGGGTGACGCGGGCGATGGAGCGGATCCGGCCACGCTTGTTGTAGGCGTAGACGGGGTCGTCGTTCTTGATGCCGCGTTCCTTGGCGTCGATGGGGTTGATCCAGAGGACCTGCGGGTGGGCGTCGTCACGCAGCCAATCGACGTTGCCATAGGAGGAGTGGGTGCGGCCCTTGGTGTGGTGGCCGATGACCTGCAGCGGGTACTCCTTGTTCTCTGCGGCTTCCTCGGCGCCTTCCCAAGTTGCGACCTGCTCCGGCAGCGGTGTCAGCTTGTCGCCTGCGATGTTCGGGTCAAACTCCCACTCCTTCGACATCTCGTAGAGCTCGGAGGAGAAGATCTCGATCTTGCCGCTCGGGGTCTCCAGGGGGTTGGCCACTGGGTCCTCACGGAAGTCTTTCAGTGCGACCGTGGTTTCGCCTTCTCGACGCCACACACCCATCTTCTTGAGCTCCTCAAAGGACGGAAGCTCCGGGATCTCCTTGCGGGATTCGTCGAGGGTGTAGCGCAGCCACTCTTCCTGGGTGCGGCCTTCGGTGAATTTGTCGCGCACACCGAAGCGTTCAGCGAGGTCGGCGATGACGTCGTAAATCGGCCGACAGTCGTACAGTGGCTTGATCGCGCTGGAGGCCAGGATGGTGTACTCCAGGTTGCCCGCCGAGCCTTGCTGGATGATGTCGGTTTGCTCAGCGGTGGAGCAGTCCGGCAGAACGTAGTCCGCGTAGCGCGCGGACACCGTCATCTGGATGTCGCTGACGACGATGAGTTCGGCCTTGGAGTCGTCGCGAAGCAGCTCGACCGTGCGATTGAGGTCGCCGTGCTGGTTCGTGTTGGTGTTGCCGGCGTATTGCCAGATCATCTTGATCGGGACGTCGAGTCTGTCCTTGCCCCGTACGCCGTCCTTGATCTTGGTCATTGCTGGGCCGTGGTCGACGGCTTGTGGCCACATCGCCACCGAGATTGAGGTCTCCACCGGGTTCTCGTACTGCGTGTTGAACGGGTACGTCATCGGCAAGCTTGCCGAGCCCTCGCGAGCGCCGGTGCCGCCGCCAGAGATGCCGATCTGCCCGAGCAACGCCGCCAGTGTGAACACCGCGCGCGACTGGTTTTCGCCGTTCGCGTGGCGCTGCGGACCCCAGCCCTGGGTAATTGCGGTCGGCTTCGCGGTGCCCATCTCGCGGGCGAGCTGCCGAATCCTCTGCGCAGGCACACCGCAGACGCGGGCGGCCCACTCAGGAGTCTTTTCGACGCCATCCGGCCCCTTGCCCTCAATGTAGGAGCGGTACGAGCCGTTCTTCGGCGCGCCCTTCGGCATGTGGTCCTCGTCAAAGCCGACGCAGTACTTGTCCAGGAACGCTTGGTCGTGCAGGTTCTCGGAGAGCAGTACGTGCGCGATACCTGCAACGAGCGCTGCGTCGGTGCCCGGGCGGATCGGAACCCATTCGTCGCCAAGGCCGACTGCGGTCTCGGAGTATCGCGGGTCGATCACGATGGTCTTCACGCCGTACTTGCGTTTCGTCTGCTGGGTGACGAACGTTTCGCCGCCACCGGACATGCGGGTCTCCAGCGGGTTGTTGCCGAACATGACCTGCAGCTTGGAGTTCTTCACGTCGTCGAAGGAGTTCGACGTGACCCAGGAACCGTAGTGGTACGGGTAGGCTGCCGTGATCTGCGCGGTGGAGTAGTCGGCGTAGTGGTTCAGGTAGCCGCCGATGAGGTTCATAAACCGTGCGAAAGGAGTCTCGACAGGCGGCCAAGAGCGCGCGACGGTGCCGCCGATGGTCCCCGTGCCGTACGCGAGGTAGATCGACTCGTTGCCGTACTTGTCCAGGATTCCCTTCATCTGGTCGGCGATTTCGTCGAGCGCCTGCTCCCAGGAAATCTCGATCCACTCACCGTCGCCGCGCTTCGTGCCCGGCTTGCGCTTCAGCGGGGTCTTCAAGCGGTCCGGGTTGTAGATCCGGTGGCGGATCGAGCGTCCACGCACACATGCGCGGATCTGCTGCGAGCCGATGGAGTTGTCCCCGCCATCGTCCGGAAGGACGCGGGTGACGCGGCCGTCTTCGACCTGCAGGCGCAGTGGGCAGCGTGAGCCGCAGTTGACGGTGCAGGCCGACCAGACGAACTTCGAGTCGGTGCTGGAGCCTTCCGCGGCTTCGGCGGCGCCGACACCTGGGGGCTTCGGCTTCTCCGAGATCATGATGTCCACCCTCGAGAATGACGGTGTGGCGAACACCGACGAGGCGCTGCTGGAGATTTACCGCAAGCAGCGCCCGGGCGAGCAGCCGACGCGCGACCTCGCGCAGTCCCTGCTGGAGAACTCGTTCTTCAAGGCGAAGCGCTACGACCTGGCACGAGTTGGCCGTTACAAGATCAACCGCAAGCTCGGTCTTGGCGGCGACCACGACGGCCTGATGACGCTGACCGAGGAAGACATCGCGACGACCCTCGAGTACCTGGTGCGTCTGCACGCGGGTGAGCACGAGATGACTTCCCCGGAGGGCGAGGTTATCTCGATCAACACGGACGACATTGACCACTTTGGTAACCGTCGTCTACGCACGGTGGGCGAGCTCATCCAGAACCAGGTTCGCGTTGGTCTGTCCCGCATGGAGCGCGTTGTGCGCGAGCGCATGACGACGCAGGACGCGGAGTCCATCACCCCGACCTCGCTGATTAACGTCCGCCCGGTTTCCGCGGCGATCCGCGAGTTCTTCGGCACCTCGCAGCTGTCTCAGTTCATGGACCAGAACAACTCTCTGTCTGGTCTGACGCACAAGCGTCGTCTGTCGGCGCTGGGCCCTGGTGGTCTGTCGCGTGAGCGCGCCGGCATTGAAGTCCGAGACGTGCACCCGTCGCACTACGGCCGCATGTGCCCGATTGAGACGCCGGAAGGCCCGAACATTGGTCTGATCGGTGCGTTGGCTTCCTATGCACGCGTCAACGCGTTCGGCTTCATTGAGACGCCGTACCAGAAGGTCGAAGACGGCAAGCTGACTGATACGGTCCACTACCTGACCGCGGACGAAGAGGACCGCTACGCAATTGCGCAGGCGGCCACCCCGATGGATAAAGACGGCAACCTTACCGGTGAGCGTATTGAGGTCCGCCTGAAGGACGGCGACATCGGCGTCGTTGGCCCGAAGGGCGTGGATTACCTCGACATTTCCCCACGCCAGATGGTGTCCGTGGCAACGGCGATGATTCCGTTCCTCGAGCACGATGACGCGAACCGTGCACTCATGGGTGCGAACATGCAGAAGCAGGCTGTGCCGCTGCTGCGTTCTGAGGCCGCGTACGTGGCCACCGGTATGGAGCAGCGTGCTGCATACGATGCTGGTGACACGATTATTTCGGCGAAGGCCGGCGTCGTCACGAATGTGACGGGTGACTTCATCACCGTCATGGACGACGAAGGCATCCAGGACACCTACATGCTGCGCACGTTCGAGCGCACGAACCAGGGCACCTGCTACAACCAGGTTCCGATCGTTGACCACGGTCAGCGTGTTGAGGCTGGCCAGGTGCTGGCTGACGGCCCAGGCACCAAGAACGGTGAGATGGCGCTCGGCCGCAACCTCCTGGTTGCGTTCATGCCGTGGGAAGGCCACAACTACGAGGACGCGATCATCCTGAACCAGCGCGTGGTTGAGGACGACATTCTGACCTCCGTGCACATCGAAGAGCACGAGATCGACGCCCGCGACACCAAACTGGGTGCAGAGGAAATTACCCGCGAGATCCCGAACGTGTCCGAGGACGTGCTGAAGGACCTCGACGAGCGTGGCATTATCCGCATCGGTGCGGACGTGCGTGACGGCGACATCCTGGTCGGTAAGGTCACCCCGAAGGGTGAGACCGAGCTGACTCCGGAGGAGCGTCTGCTGCGCGCCATCTTCGGTGAGAAGGCCCGCGAGGTCCGCGACACCTCCCTGAAGGTGCCGCACGGTGAGACCGGTAAGGTCATCGCGGTTCGTCGCTTCTCCCGCGAGGACGACGACGATCTGTCCCCAGGCGTCAACGAGATGATTCGCGTCTATGTTGCGCAGAAGCGCAAGATCCAGGACGGCGACAAGATGGCTGGCCGCCACGGCAACAAGGGTGTCGTGGGCAAGATTCTGCCGCAGGAAGACATGCCGTTCATGGAGGATGGCACCCCGGTGGACATCATTCTGAACACCCACGGTGTGCCGCGTCGTATGAACATTGGCCAGGTCCTTGAGGTACACCTCGGTTGGTTGGCGAAGGCTGGTTGGACGGTCAACCCGGACGATCCTGCGAACGCTAAGCTGCTCGAGACGCTGCCTGAGCATCTGTACGACGTCCCGCCGGAGTCGCTCACCGCGACCCCAGTGTTTGACGGCGCGACGAACGAGGAGATCGCTGGTCTGCTGGCGAATTCCAAGCCGAACCGCGACGGTGACGTCATGGTCGATGAGAACGGCAAGACCACGCTGTTCGACGGCCGCTCCGGCGAGCCGTTCAAGTACCCGATTTCCGTCGGCTACATGTACATGCTCAAGCTGCACCACCTGGTTGACGAGAAGATTCACGCTCGCTCCACTGGTCCGTACTCCATGATTACCCAGCAGCCGCTCGGCGGTAAGGCCCAGTTCGGTGGCCAGCGCTTCGGCGAGATGGAGGTGTGGGCGATGCAGGCATACGGCGCCGCCTACACGCTGCAGGAACTGTTGACGATTAAGTCGGATGACGTGGTTGGCCGCGTGAAGGTGTACGAGGCCATTGTGAAGGGCGAGAACATCCCTGACCCGGGTATTCCGGAGTCGTTCAAGGTGTTGCTCAAGGAGCTGCAGTCGCTGTGCCTGAACGTTGAAGTCCTTTCGACGGACGGCACCCCGATGGAGCTCGACGGCGATGATGACGACTTTGATCAGGCCGGTTCCTCCCTTGGCATCAACCTGTCACGTGACGAGGGCTCCGCGGCGGACACCGCCTAAGCCAGGAACGAACGAAAGAATCTATCCAACTGCAATCCTCCCCGTCGTTGGGGAGGTGAAAGGGAATTTACGTGTTTGACGTAAACCTCTTCGACGAGCTTCGCATCGGCCTGGCTACTGCTGACGACATCCGTCGTTGGTCGCATGGTGAGGTCAAGAAGCCCGAAACGATTAACTACCGCACGTTGAAGCCGGAAAAGGACGGCCTGTTCTGCGAGCGCATCTTCGGTCCTACCCGTGACTGGGAGTGTGCGTGTGGCAAGTACAAGCGTGTCCGCTACAAGGGCATCATTTGTGAGCGTTGTGGCGTCGAGGTCACTAAGTCGAAGGTTCGCCGTGAGCGCATGGGCCACATTGAGCTGGCCGCGCCGGTGACCCACATTTGGTACTTCAAGGGCGTCCCGTCGCGCCTCGGCTACCTGCTGGATCTTGCTCCGAAGGATCTGGAGCGCATCATTTACTTCGCCGCAAACATCATCACCAGTGTTGATGAGGAGGCGCGTCACAACGACATGTCGACGCTCGAGGCGGAGATGCTGCTCGAGAAGAAGGAAGTCGAGCAGGACGCGAATGCCGAGATTGCGGAGCGTGCGCAGAAGCTGGAGGAGGACCTCGCTGAGCTCGAGGCTGCCGGTGCGACTGCTGCTGCCCGCAAGAAGGTGCAGAACGCTGCTGACAAGGAGATGCAGCACATCCGCGAGGCCGGCGAGCGCGAGGTCGAGCGCCTCGACGAAATTTGGTCCACCTTCCAGAAGCTTGCTCCGAAGCAGATGATTATCGACGAGTTCCTCTACGAAGAGCTCGTGGACCGCTACGAGGACTATTTCACCGGCGGCATGGGCGCTGAGGCGATCCAGACGCTGATCCGCAACTTCGACCTCGAAGCTGAGGCGGAGGAACTGCGCACCATCATCGCTGAGGGCAAGGGCCAGAAGAAGGTCCGCGCACTGAAGCGCCTGAAGGTTGTGGCTGCGTTCCAGCGTTCCGGCAACGATCCTGCCGGCATGATCCTGGACGCGATCCCGGTGATCCCACCAGAGCTGCGTCCAATGGTGCAGCTCGACGGTGGCCGTTTCGCCACCTCGGACCTGAATGACCTGTACCGTCGCGTAATTAACCGCAACAACCGTTTGAAGCGCATGATTGACCTGGGAGCCCCAGAGATCATCGTGAACAACGAGAAGCGCATGCTGCAAGAGTCTGTCGACGCCCTCTTCGACAACGGCCGTCGTGGCCGCCCTGTCACGGGCCCAGGCAACCGTCCGCTGAAGTCCCTGTCTGACCTGCTGAAGGGTAAGCAGGGTCGCTTCCGCCAGAACCTGCTGGGTAAGCGTGTGGACTACTCTGGCCGTTCGGTCATCATTGTTGGTCCGCAGCTGAAGATGCACGAGTGTGGTCTGCCGAAGCTGATGGCGCTCGAGCTGTTCAAGCCGTTCGTGATGAAGCGCCTCGTGGACAATGAGTACGCGCAGAACATTAAGTCGGCGAAGCGCATGGTGGAGCGCCAGCGCCCTGAGGTGTGGGACGTCCTCGAAGAGGCGATTTCCGAGCACCCAGTGCTGCTGAACCGTGCACCAACCCTGCACCGCCTTGGCATTCAGGCGTTCGAGCCGAAGCTGGTCGAGGGTAAAGCAATCCAGCTGCACCCGCTGGCCTGTGAGGCGTTCAACGCTGACTTCGACGGTGACCAGATGGCAGTCCACCTGCCACTGTCCGCGGAGGCGCAGGCAGAGGCCCGCATCCTGATGCTGTCCTCGAACAACATCCTGTCCCCGGCATCCGGCAAGCCACTGGCGATGCCTCGCCTGGACATGGTGACCGGCCTGTACTTCCTGACCATGGAAAAGGGCGAGGACGAGATCGGCGGCGAGGGTCGTTTCACCCCAGCCGACGAGAACGGCCCAGCCAAGGGCGTGTACTCCTCCTACCGTGAGGCCATCATGGCTTACGACCTGGGTGTACTTGGCCTGCAGGCACCGATCAAGGTGCGCATCGACCACCTGCGTCCGACGATTGAGATTGAGGCTGAGCAGTTCCCAGACGGCTGGTCGAAGGGCCAGGCTTGGATGATGGAGACCACCCTTGGTCGCATCATGTTCAACGAGCTGCTTCCGTTCAACTTCCCGTACCAGGAAGGCGCGATGGTCCGTAAGGGCGGCGGTGCCGGCAAGGTGCTGTTGGGCGACATCATCCAGTCGATGGTGGAGAAGTACCCAATGATTACCGTTGCCCAGACGCTGGACAAGCTGAAGGACGCCGGTTTCTACTGGGCGACCCGTTCCGGCGTGACCATCTCCATGTCCGACGTGTTGGTGCTTCCGAACAAGACGGAAATCCTTGAGCAGTACGAGCAGCGCGCCGAGGAGATCGAGCGCAAGTACTGGGAGAAGGGTGCCCTGACCGAGGAGAACCGCTACGACCGTCTCGTGGAGCTGTGGCAGGACGCCACGAACCAGGTCGGTGAAGCAGTTGAGGCGCTGTACCCGGATGACAACCCGATTCCGATGATCGTGAAGTCTGGCGCTGCCGGTAACATGCGTCAGATCTGGACCCTGGCCGGCATGAAGGGCATGGTCGTGAACTCGCGCGGTGAGTACATCACCCGCCCGATCAAGACCTCCTTCCGCGAAGGCCTGACAGTGATGGAGTACTTCAACAACTCCCACGGTTCCCGAAAGGGCCTGGCGGATACGGCACTGCGTACCGCAGACTCCGGCTACCTGACCCGCCGTCTTGTCGACGTCGCCCAGGACGTCATCGTCCGCGAGCACGACTGCGGCACCCGCCAGGGAGTCAAGGTTCCAGTTGCGCAGCTTGCCGGTGAGAAGTTCGTCCGCGACGAGTTCGTCGAGACCTCCGTCGCTGGCCGAGTACTGGCATCCGACGCGAAGGACGCCGAGGGCAACGTTGTGCTCGAAGCCGACGCTGAGCTTTCGGAAGAGCGTATCGACGCCCTCGTCGCCGCCGGTGTCGAGGAAGTCAAGGTCCGTTCCGTCCTGACCTGCCAGACCCCAACCGGCGTCTGCGCGAAGTGCTACGGCAAGTCCATGGCATCCGGCAAGCTTGTCGACATCGGAGAAGCTGTCGGTATCGTGGCTGCACAGTCGATTGGTGAGCCTGGTACCCAGCTGACCATGCGTACCTTCCACCAGGGTGGTGTCGGCGGCGACATTACCGGTGGTCTGCCACGTGTTCAGGAGCTGTTCGAGGCCCGCGTGCCGAAGAACTGCGCCCCGATCGCATCCGTGGCCGGCACCGTCACCCTCGAGGACGAAGGCAACTTCTGGACGCTCACCATCCACCCGGATGACGGCTCCGACGTTGTGGTCTACGAGAAGCTGTCGAAGCGCCAGGGCCTCGCACAGGTCCGCCGCCCGATGGAGTCCAACCCGAACGCGATGATCGAGCGCTCCCTACGTGAAGGCGACCACGTCAACGTGGGCGACCGCCTCCTGCGCGGCGCTGCTGACCCGCACGACGTGCTCGAGGTTCTCGGCCGCCGTGGTGTGGAGAAGCACCTCATCGACGAAGTGCAGGCCGTGTACCGCACCCAGGGTGTGTCCATCCACGACAAGCACATCGAGATCATCATCCGCCAGATGCTGCGACGCGGCACCGTCATCGACTCGGGTACCACCGAGTTCCTGCCGGGTACGCTCGTGGACCTGTCGGAGGCACGCCAGGTCAACGCTGCGGCTGTCGCCGACGGCGGCGAGCCAGCAGAGATGCGCTCCGAGATCATGGGTATCACCAAGGCCTCCCTGGCAACCGAGTCCTGGCTGTCCGCCGCCTCGTTCCAGGAGACCACGCGTGTGCTCACGGACGCTGCTATCAACAAGCGTTCTGACCAGCTGATCGGTCTGAAGGAGAACGTGATCATCGGTAAGCTGATCCCGGCTGGTACCGGTATCTCGCGCTACCGCAACATTACGGTCAAGCCGACGGAAGCCGCCCGCTCCGCCGCCTACTCGATCCCGTCCTTCGGCGACGGCATCTACGGCGACGAGGCATACGGCGACTACACCGGCGCCTCCGTCCCACTGGAGGAATACGGGTACGACCAGATCTAGTGACTCTGGCTTATAGCTAGGTCTGCTACCCCAGCACCAGCGCCCCGCCCCCTGAACCCAGGGAGGCGGGGCGCTTTGCCTTAGGCGCTGTACACGCCGTGGGCGTCAACTCCGCGAGCCCACTGCAATACCAGCGCGTGGCCCCGCTGTGCGGCGGCGTCCTGCAGCTGGTCGATGTTTTGCTCGATGACGGACCCCGGCCACAACGTAGTACGCAGCTGCAGTCCCATGCCATGTTCGCGGGCCGCGGCGCACACGATGTCGAGGCTTTCCCACATCCGTGCGGCCACCACGCTGGTGACACCAGCGACCGAGGGTAAGTGCTCGGGAAGCGCCTTGACGTCGAACCCGATCCAGTCGGGGCGGGTAGCCGAGTCAGCGAGAATGGAACCCAGCCTCGCGGGAACGTAACCACTCGTGTGTAGCCCGACGGGAAACCCGATCTCATGGGCCGCGGCAATCGCTTCGCCGAGGCCTGCGCATGCGAGTGGTTCGCCGCCGGAAATGACGAGGGCGTCAATAAGTCCGTGTCGAGCCCGCAGTAAGTCGAGCACTTCCGAGAAATCGTGGGGAGCAGGAGTAAATTCCTGCAAGCTAGGGTTGTGGCAGTAGCTGCAGCGCAGTGGGCAGCCTTGTGTGAATGCCGTGACCGTGAGACGGCCGGGCCAGTCGGTGGCGGAGAACGGAATGATCCCCGCCACCGGCAGGTTAGGCGAAGGCTTCTGCGAAGTAGTGACGCTCAGCGAACTCACCCTTCTTCCCAGTGTTGAAGCTTTGCACGGGCCGGAAGTAGCCCATTACGCGCGTCCACATTTCGGTGGCGCTTCCGCAGTGCGGGCATTCGGGGTGCTCGCCGGAGATGTAGCCGTGGTTTGCGCAGATGGAGAACGTCGGCGTGATAGTGATGTACGGCAGGCGGAAGGTTTCTAGGCTGCGTCGTACGAGCTTGGCGGTTGCTTCGCCACTGGACATTGCTGCGCCCATGTACAGGTGAAGCACCGTGCCGCCGGTGTACTTCGTTTGCAGGTCCTCCTGGGCAGCGAGCGCCGCGAACGGATCTGGAGTGTGCGCAACAGGCAGCTGGGAGGAGTTGGTGTAGTACGGCTGCTCCTCGGTACCTGCCTGGATGATGCCGGGATAGCGGGCACGGTCCTCGCGTGCGAAGCGGTACGTTGCGCCTTCCGCGGGGGACGCTTCTAGGTTGTAGAGGTGCCCTGTACGTTCCTGAGCTTCCGTGATACGGGCATTGATGTGGTCGAGCAGGCGCGCCACAAGTGCGTGGCCTTGGGGGTCGGTGATGTCGTAGGCGTCGTGCGTGAAGTTGCGTACCATTTCGTTGCAGCCATTGACCCCGATGGTGGTGAAGTGGTTGTCAAACCCCGGTAACCACCGTTTCGTGTACGGGTATAGCCCCTTATCGAAGCAATCTTGCACAAACGCGCGACGCCGCTCCAGCGTATCGACAGCCACCTCGATCAACTCGTCAACCCTGCGCAGTAGCGCAGCCTCATCGTTGGGGAAGAGGTACCCGAGGCGCGCGCAGTTCAGGGTGACTACGCCAATGGAGCCAGTGAGCTCCGCGGAACCGAACAGACCGTTTCCGCGCTTGAGTAGCTCACGCAGGTCGAGTTGGAGGCGGCAGCACATCGAGCGGATCATGCCTGGGTCCAAATCCGAGTTGAGGAAATTTTGGAAGTAGGGGAGGCCGTACTTGCCAGTCATGTCGAACAGGGCTTTCGCGTTTGGCGAGCCCCAGTCGAAGTCCTTGGTGATGTTGTACGTCGGGATGGGGAAGGTAAATGGTCGGCCGTCGGCGTCGCCTTGGGACATAACCTCAATGAACGCGCGGTTGATCATGTCCATCTCTTCTTGGAGCTCGCCGTAAGTGAAGTCGACAGGGTCTCCACCGATGAACGGAGTCTGCTCAGCGAGGTCCTGAGGGCACGTCCAGTCAAATGTAAGGTTTGTGAACGGAGTCTGCGTCCCCCAACGCGAGGGAACGTTGAGGTTGAAGACGAACTCCTGCATGTGTTGCAAGACGTCCTCGTAGGTGAGCGAGTCCAGCCGCACGAATGGTGCCATGTAGGTATCGAAGCTGGAGAATGCCTGCGCGCCAGCCCATTCGTTCTGCAGTGTGCCGAGGAAGTTCACTACTTGTCCGCACGCGGAGGAGAAATGTTTTGGTGGCAGAGAAGATATCGTGCCAGGTACCCCTCCGAACCCTTCTTCAAGGAGCTGCCTCAATGACCACCCTGCGCAGTACCCGGAGAGCATGTCGAGATCGTGGATGTGGAGGTCGCCGTTGCGGTGGGCATTGCCGGCGACGTCGGAAAACACTTCGTCCAGCCAGTAGTTGGCGGTGATTTTGCCGGCGGAGTTGAGAATCATTCCGCCGAGCGAGTAGTCCTGGTTGGCGTTTGCGTTGATGCGCCAGTCAGCGCGGTGGAGGTATTCGTTGATGGTGGCTTGGGGGTCGACGTTGTTGGCGGCCATGCTGCTTCCTTTCTCTCGGTTCGTAACTAACGTAGCTGTAATTCCATTGGTCGTATTTAGTAGATATGGACACAAAGAGTCACTGAGGTACAACATGTGGTAGCCATGGGGGTGTGTGCCCTTGGTGGACGTCGGACGATAGGGGTAGGTGTAGTAGCGTTGCTATGCATCTTCAGCACACCCTCGAATAGGGGTATGTGCTGTGGAGGAAGTTTCGGTCTTGCAAAGCTGGGGTGGTTCGTGATACTCTGTCGGACGGTTCACCACCTCAAGGTGAAGTGTCTGATCGTTTTCGCATAAACGTGGCGGAGCGTTCTGGACGTGCGGCAGGGCCCCGGGAAAGAGCCCTCATTTTTGCATGTTCAGGCGATTGTCCGCCTCAGCGTAAAAATTAGAAGGAAAATCTATGCCAACTATCCAGCAGCTGGTCCGCAAGGGCCGCCACGACAAGCGTGGCAAGGTAGCAACTGCAGCGCTGAAGGGTTCCCCGCAGCGTCGTGGCGTGTGCACCCGCGTGTACACCACCACGCCGAAGAAGCCGAACTCGGCGCTTCGTAAGGTTGCTCGTGTTCGTCTGACCTCCGGTATTGAGGTCTCCGCATACATCCCAGGTGAGGGCCACAACCTCCAGGAGCACTCCATGGTGCTTGTCCGTGGTGGTCGTGTGAAGGACCTCCCGGGTGTTCGCTACAAGATTATTCGTGGTTCCTTGGATACCCAGGGTGTCAAGGATCGTAAGCAGGCTCGTTCCCGCTACGGCGCAAAGAAGGGACAGTAATCAGAAATGCGTAAGCAGCAAGCTCCGAAGCGTCCCATCGTTAAGGACCCGGTATACAACTCTGAACTCGTGACCCAGCTGGTCAACAAGGTGCTTCTCGACGGCAAGAAGTCCACCGCTGAGCGCATCGTCTACGGTGCGCTCGAGATCTGCCGTGAAAAGACCGGCACCGATCCGGTTGGCACCTTGGAAAAGGCACTCGGCAACATCCGTCCTGACCTTGAGGTTCGCTCCCGTCGTGTCGGTGGCGCTACCTACCAGGTTCCAGTCGAGGTGAAGCCAGTTCGTGCAACCACTCTGGCTCTGCGCTGGATGGTCACCTTCACGCGCCAGCGTCGTGAGAACTCGATGATCGAGCGTCTCGCTAACGAGATCCTGGACGCATCCAACGGCTTGGGTGCATCCGTGAAGCGTCGCGAGGACGTCCACAAGATGGCCGAGGCAAACCGCGCGTTTGCTCACTACCGCTGGTAGTCGCCGGTAGGTCATATATGAGACAAAACGCCCGGACCATGCTGACACGGACAACGTGTGCACAATTGCATACGTGGTTACCCACCAATGTGGGTGCACGTGCGGCGTCCGGGTTTTTGTTTTGAGGTGACTTGCAGGCCGACTCTGCCCATCTTGGGCAAACAGTGGCACAATGAACTAGGTAAATATTCGCCAAGACGTGTGCAGCACGTCGACGACTTTTAAGTTGGGGTAAATAACGTGGCACAAGAAGTGCTTAAGGATCTGCACAAGGTCCGCAACATCGGCATCATGGCGCACATCGATGCTGGTAAGACCACCACGACAGAGCGCATTCTGTTCTACACCGGTATTAACCGCAAGGTCGGCGAGACCCACGACGGTGGCGCAACCACCGACTGGATGGAGCAGGAGAAAGAGCGCGGCATCACCATTACGTCCGCAGCAGTGACCTGCTTCTGGAATAACAACCAGATCAACATCATCGATACGCCGGGTCACGTGGACTTCACCGTTGAGGTTGAGCGTTCCCTGCGCGTGCTCGATGGCGCAGTTGCTGTGTTCGACGGCAAGGAAGGCGTTGAGCCGCAGTCCGAGCAGGTCTGGCGTCAGGCTGCAAAGTACGACGTTCCGCGTATCTGCTTCGTCAACAAGATGGACAAGCTGGGCGCTGACTTCTACTACACCGTTGGCACGATCGTCGATCGTCTCGGCGCGAAGCCGTTGGTAATGCAGCTTCCGATCGGTGCTGAGGATGACTTTGACGGCGTCGTTGACCTTCTTGAGATGAAGGCAATGCTGTGGCCGGGCAAGGTCGAGACCGGCACCCCTGCGCAGATCACCGAGATCCCGGACGATCTGAAGGAAAAGGCTGAGGAGTACCGTGAGAAGCTCGTCGAGACCGTTGCTGAGTCCGACGAAGAGCTCATGGAGAAGTACTTCGGCGGCGAAGAGCTCACGATCGAGGAGCTCAAGGCTGGCATCCGTAAGCTGACCGTTAATTCGGAAGTTTACCCAGTGTTCTGTGGTACTGCGTACCGCAACAAGGGTGTCGAGCCTGTGCTGGACGCCATCGTCGATTACCTGCCTTCTCCGCTGGATATCGGCGAGGTTCACGGCACCTCCGTCGACGGTGAGGAAGACCTCACGCGTAAGCCTTCCGTTGATGAGCCGTTCTCTGCACTGGCGTTCAAGATTGCTGTGCACCCGTTCTTCGGCAAGCTGACTTACGTGCGCGTGTACTCGGGCCAGGCTATCCCGGGCGAGAACATGATGAACTCTACCAAGCAGCAGCGTGAGCGCGTGGGCAAGCTCTTCCAGATGCACGCGAACAAGGAGAACCCGGTTGAGCACGCTGACGCCGGCAACATCTACGCGTTCATTGGCTTGAAGCACACCACTACTGGTGACACCCTGTGCAACCCTGATCACCCGATCATCCTCGAGTCCATGGACTTCCCGGATCCGGTTATTCAGGTTGCTATTGAGCCGAAGACCAAGGCTGACCAGGAGAAGCTGGGCACCGCTATTCAGAAGCTTGCTGAAGAGGACCCAACCTTCACCGTTCACCTGGATGAGGAGACCGGCCAGACCGTTATCGGCGGCATGGGCGAGCTCCACCTCGACGTCCTCGTTGACCGCATGAAGCGCGAGTTCAAGGTCGAGGCGAACATTGGTTCTCCACAGGTTGCGTACCGCGAGACCATCCGCAAGAAGGTGCAGTCCCTGGACTACACCCACAAGAAGCAGACTGGTGGTTCCGGTCAGTTCGCAAAGGTTATCGTTTCCATCGAGCCTTACAACCCGGATCCAGAGACCCTGGAAGAGGGCGAGAGCGCAACCTACCTGTTCGTCAACGAGGTCACCGGTGGTCGCGTGCCGAAGGAGTACATCCCTTCCGTGGATGCCGGTATCCAGGACGCGATGCAGTACGGCTACCTCGCTGGCTACCCGCTGGTCAACATCAAGGCAACCCTCGAAGACGGCGCTTACCACGAGGTTGACTCCTCCGAAATGGCCTTCAAGATGGCCGGTTCGCAGGTGCTCAAGGAGGCCGTCGCTAAGGCGAAGCCAGTGCTGCTCGAGCCGCTGATGGCTGTTGAGGTTGTCACGCCTGAGGAGTACATGGGTGACGTCATCGGTGACCTGAACTCCCGTCGTGGCCAGGTCAACTCGATGGACGACCGCTCTGGCGCCAAGGTTGTCAAGGCTGTTGTTCCGCTGTCGCAGATGTTCGGCTACGTTGGTGACCTGCGCTCCAAGACGCAGGGTCGCGCGAACTACACCATGGTGTTTGACTCCTACGGTGAAGTTCCGTCCAACGTCGCTCAGGAAATCATCGACGCCCGCAACGGCAACTAATCGCTGCTCCCTGCTTCTCGACGGCCTGCTCACGTGCCAGTGAGCGTGACCGGTAGAAGGGAGCAGGGATGGCCGCTAGTAGCGGTCGCGCTGGAATCGCCACAAGATTGAAGTGGTGGTTTGAGCCGGCCGTTACTCGCGACGAATGATCCCGGAACTTTCGGTCTGACGGTTTGAAAATCAGACTGGGAATCTCTAGGATCAGGTAACTGGCACATTGTGAATGAGCCGACGCCTTTTCGAAGGCAAAGGCAAATGTAAACCACGTGGCTGCGAAGGTCGTAGCCACCATGAAGTCCTAGGAGGACATACAGTGGCAAAGGCAAAGTTCGAACGTACAAAGCCGCACGTCAACATCGGTACCATTGGTCACGTCGACCACGGTAAGACGACCACCACGGCTGCTATCACCAAGGTGCTCGCTGACAAGTACCCGGAGGAGAACAAGTCCTTCGCGTACGACGCGATTGACAAGGCGCCGGAAGAGCGCGAGCGCGGCATTACCATTAACATTTCCCACGTCGAGTACAACACTCCTAAGCGTCACTACGCACACGTGGATGCTCCAGGCCACGCTGACTACATCAAGAACATGATCACCGGTGCTGCTCAGATGGACGGCGCAATCCTCGTGGTTGCTGCTACCGACGGCCCGATGCCTCAGACCCGCGAGCACGTTCTGCTTGCTCGCCAGGTTGGCGTTCCTTACATCCTCGTTGCCCTGAACAAGTGCGACATGGTCGACGATGAGGAAATCATCGAGCTCGTCGAGATGGAAGTTCGTGAGCTTCTCGCAGAGCAGGATTACGACGAAGAGGCTCCAATCGTTCACATCTCCGCTCTGAAGGCTCTTGAGGGCGAGGAGAAGTGGGTTGACTCCATCGTTGAGCTCATGGAAGCTTGCGACAACTCCATTCCGGACCCAGTTCGCGAGACCGACCGTGACTTCCTGATGCCGATCGAGGACATCTTCACCATTTCCGGCCGCGGTACCGTTGTTACCGGCCGTGTTGAGCGTGGCGTCCTGAACCTCAACGACGAAGTTGAGATCATCGGTATCCGCGAGAAGTCCACGAAGACCACCGTCACCTCCATCGAGATGTTCAACAAGCTTCTCGACACCGCTGAGGCTGGCGACAACGCAGCTCTGCTGCTTCGTGGCCTGAAGCGTGAGGACGTTGAGCGTGGTCAGGTTGTCATCAAGCCGGGCGCTTACACCCCTCACTCCAAGTTCGAGGGCTCCGTCTACGTCCTGTCCAAGGACGAGGGTGGCCGTCACACGCCATTCTTCGACAACTACCGTCCTCAGTTCTACTTCCGCACCACCGACGTTACCGGTGTTGTGCACCTGCCTGAGGGCACCGAGATGGTCATGCCTGGCGACAACGTCGACATGTCCGTCGAGCTGATCCACCCAGTCGCTATGGACGAGGGCCTGCGCTTCGCTATCCGCGAGGGCTCCCGTACCGTCGGCGCTGGCCGCGTCACCAAGATCCTCGGCTAATTCAGTCCGATAACGTGACGTAAAGGTCACTCCCCATCGGGGAGTGACCTTTTTTCATGCCTACAGTGCGTTGGGAAGGCAACGGTTCTAGGACCACTATGTCCTGCAGCTGGTCACCGTGCTGTTACTTCAGTGCATTGGGCACCGCCGACTTAAGGGACATTTTGTGTGTAACTAGCCGCGTCCAGCCCACCCCTTTCTCACGGCTAGACCGGGGTTGCATTGACGATCATTGCCAGTATTGAATTCTTTCAGCCGCCCATTCAGTGCACCGCTGTGTGCAAGATCGTCTCTCGCCCCGCAGGCTGTATGGCAGCTCAGTTAGCGGCATACCCCACTTGCTTCCCGGTCATGTTCGTGCCCTGGCCAGTATCGTGCACGCCAGGGCTTTGCTCGTCCCCCTGGCAGTATGCGATCGCCCAACGCGTAGAGAGACCGGTTCTTGTTCTCTAGAGCCACCAATCTCGCTGCGCTACCCGCAGACTCGATACATCCCACACGTCAGACGTCATCCGGCGTTCAATTCTCAAGACCGGCGAATGGAACTGTTTTGAAAACCATATCGGCAGTCCGGGAAACCGAATAGATATATACACACAAAATGTCCCTTAAGCCGCACCGTCTGGACACGAAAAGCTCCCCACCTGTTGGTGGGGAGCATTCGCGTGAGTACTTTTAGGCGCTAACCTGGTCGAAGTGCAGCTTCCACAGGGTATCCACGTTCATTGTGTGGTTTGCCATTCGGAAGTCCTGATCGGCGCGTTCGAGAACGTCAACGACTTCGTCAAGCGAGAATGCTGGGTTGGCAATCGCAACGAATTCAACGGTCGGCCTGGTCTCGACCATCGCAACTTTGGCGTCGGCAGAGTTGATGATGGGGTCCATAGCCAAGTGGTGGCACGCCGCTTCGGCGACGCGTTTGACGTTGATTTCGGTTGTGCCATGCTCGGCGTCGGCCGCGGTGATTGCTCGGGTCGAGAATCCGCGGCTGCGAATATTTGCGATGACAGCCCACAGTCCAAGAAGTACCAGCACGACAGCACCGACGATCAGCGCTGTGTTGTACCAGGAACGGTAGGGAAGATTGCTGATCACGACTGGATCGACCTGCTGGATCCATTCGCTCACGTAGGGGATGTCCCAGAAGTACGTGAGTGGGATAAACCCGACGCAGAGCAGGAGAACGCCAATGATGAACACGAGCAGGCGGTCAAAGAACGCAAGTGTCTTGGTCATTTACTTCGCCTCCTGTTCAGCAACTGGTGCTGGCGCTTCGGTCTTGATGGTGATGGCGGGTACCTGCTCCAGACGCTGGAACTCACCAACGAGAGTTTCGTGCGCTTGCTGCTCGACATCGGGCCGCTGGACGTCGGTCTGCATTGTGAGCGTCAATTTGTTCCGGTCCGCTTTGGTACGCGCATGGTTTGCGCCAAACTGAGACGTTGCAAGGAACGTCGACTTCCGCGCAATATCCACGGGTCGCGTCCAGATCGAAACCGGTGACTGCACGCGTAGATGAGTTTTCTGGCGTGGCTTCAACGACGCAATCACGAGCGCAAGCCCCACCAACATCACAACGATGCCGACGGCGACGGCTACCCACGTAATGTCAATGAGATTCAACGTCAACTGGTCGTAGAGCTCGGGGAGCCATTCGGTTTGGCCATCTGCTTCTTGGAGGCGGACCCAAACGTCGTGCCCGATAACAACGGCGCCCCCGAGGAACGCCAGGCCGGCGAGCACGGTGATCCAGCGTGCAACTGGGCTAGCTTTCGGTGCGGCAGCCGGGTGCGGGCCTACTGGGGCGACGGGCGTATTAGGTTCGGTCATAGTACTTCACCGCCGGTTTGATCGTAATTTCACGAAGCGGCTGAGGTTGCGGTGCCGATACCGTCGTCGGTGCCGCAGTGCGCTTCACGCGAATGGGCTTGAGCGGCGCAGGTTGCGGAACGCTCGGGCTATATACGCGCTGTTTGCGTGTTTGCACGCCAAGCAGTCGGGCAGGCTCCGGCGTTTGTGGACGGAAAACCCGCGTGGGCTGTGCTTCGAAGCCCTTGGTACGCACGGGGTACGGAGTCGGAGCGGCAATGGATTTCACAGAGACTGGCTCTGGAACGTGGGTGTCCGTCAGGTCGTCGACAAGCGAGCGAGCGACGATATCGTGCAACGGTTCCGGCTCCTTCGTCGTCGGGGACTCTACGTCCAAAGGCTTGACCTTCAGCGGAGTCGGGATGATGAACGACTGGTGGTTTGCAACGTCGTCCCACGAGACGGGTTCACCGGCGTTCGCGGTGACGTTTGCCACCTCGATATTGACGCTGGAGACGTCAAGCCCAGTCAAGGTCCGGATGTGCGAGATGATCGTTGAACGCACCGCGTCCGTGATGGCAGCAATGGGGGCAGGGTAAGTAGTAGCGATCTCGGCTTCGACGGCCGCGGTGCCTGAAACTCGGTCCAGGCGGACATCGATTTGGGGAAAGCTGCGGCCTGCCAAACCTGCAAGCTTTGCGTCCATTTCGATCGTGCCGGGCACTGACGAAGCCGCCACCTCAGCAATCTGCGCGATGACGCGCTCACTGAGATGGAATTGGTTCGACGCCATTAGCTACGACCCTTGCCCGAGCTGGTGCTCAGGATTTCTGCGAGGTCCAGCTTGCCATCAAGCTGGGCGCCGACGACACCACCAATGACGGAGAAGAGAACGAGCCAAAGTAGCCCGAGTCCGCCGCCAAAGGTGACGAAGAAAGCAACGATAATGCCGATAATGACACCGGTTAACGCTTTGTTAGATAAAAGATTCATTGTTCACCACTTACTTGTAGTTGTGGGTACGCAACGCGGACGCCCTAACGGGCGTTCCTATTCGGCGTCGGCGACAACAACGTCGACGAAATCGACATCGGTGGCGCGCAGGGTAGCGGTGCGTACGTCGTCGGCGACGGAGTGAATGTCCCGTTCGCTCGAAACGTCGTAAATAAAGTTGACTTCAAGGCCGCGGAGGTTGGGGTCTGAGGATCGCGTCGCGGGTTTGAGCCCTTCGATCCGCTCGCCGGGTAGCAGGAGGGCAACTTCACCGAAGAACCCGCCATGCATACCCGCAACGCCGGGGACAGCCAAAATGGCGTCCCGGGCGGCTTCGGCCACCTCGCGGCTAACGGAGGTGTACGCCATAACTACTGAGCCAGCGCCTGGTTAGCGTTGTAGGCGGCCTCGTTGGACTCCTCGTTGTCCTGCTCCGGCAGGTGGACGTCGTGAACAGTGACGTCGACGCGGTCAACGATAAGGCCGGTCATGCGGGTCACAGCAACAGTGATGTTCTCGCGGATGGCGTTTGCGAGCTCGTGGATGGCGACGCCGTACTCCGCAATAATTGCAACAGCGACGGAAGCGTGGCCGTCCTCGACAACGACATCGACGCCCTGCTGAACATTGGTGGAGGAGGTCAGCGACTCGCGAACAGCACCCCACATGCGTGCAGCGCCACCGCCCAGGTTGTAAACTCCGGAAACTTCGCGGGCGGCGATGCCGGCGATCTTGCCGACGACGTTGTCGTCGATCATCGTGGTGCCGTGCTCAGTCTCAAGGTTGGAGTTGCGGGTGCGAACCTGCTCTGTCTCCTTTGCCTCGGTGGTGGCAGGAGTGTTCTCGGTTGCATTGTGGTCGGCCATGGAAAATCCCTTCGTCTATATATTGGGTAAAGAAAAGTACGACGGACAGACGCCCGTGTAAACACCCAGGGTACACAGCAACCAGCTAGCTTGCCTGAATCGATGCAAAAATTTCCGAATGGATATCACTCTGCAACCAAACTGAAATGTTCGGAGAAGGGGTTGCACTTCTTGCAAGAACGTGTTTTAATACTCGGGTTGCCTCGACATGATGGCCGCAAGGTTGTGATGGTGGGGTAAACATGACACCTTCCAAAGAAGGTTTTTATCTAGGTTAACTAGGTGAGAAACCGGAGAAGGGACATGGCAAATAAACAGCGGCAGTACGCAAGGGTCACGCACCCTTCCGAGTCTGACACCCCGATGCACGTGTGCACCGAGGCGGAAGCACTGAAGTAAGCGCGCAGTTTATTGTCGCGTTACTCACCTTCCGGAAGTGTCAAACAGTCAATGAAAACGACACTGGCGTTGAGCCATGGGCCCAGCCCGGACAACGTTATAGAGAAACTAGAAGCTACAACCCCACCGCTTCGTTCAGAATGTGGGGATGCGAGGAAGAGGTAAGCGTGGCGGGACAGAAGATCCGCATCAGGCTGAAGGCCTACGACCACGAAGCGATCGACGCATCTGCGAAGAAGATCGTTGAGACGGTCACCCGCACGGGTGCCCGCGTCGTTGGACCGGTGCCGTTGCCCACAGAGAAGAACGTGTACGCCGTTATTCGTTCTCCCCACAAGTACAAGGACTCTCGCGAGCACTTTGAGATGCGCACGCACAAGCGTCTCATCGACATTCTCGATCCGACGCCGAAGACGGTTGACGCGCTCATGCGTATCGACCTTCCTGCAAGCGTTGACGTGAACATCCAGTAATCACTAGAGATCCGACAACCTGTAAGTAGTGGAGAACTAATACATGTCTGATAACCAGATCAAGGGCATTCTGGGCACCAAGCTCGGCATGACCCAGATCTTCGACGACGAGAACCGTGTTATCCCGGTTACCGTCGTTGAGGCTGGGCCGTGCGTGGTCACCCAGATCCGTACACCAGAGACTGATGGCTACTCCGCCATCCAGATTGCTTACGGCGACATCGATCCCCGTAAGACGAACAAGCCAGAGGCTGGCCACTTCAAGAAGGCTGGCGTCACCCCACGTCGCTACGTAGCTGAAATCCGCATGGATGACACCTCTGCGTACGAACTCGGCCAAGAGATCACCGTCAATCTGTTTGACGGCGACGTCTTCGTCGACGTTGCTGGCACCACCAAGGGCCACGGCTTCGCTGGCGCAATGAAGCGCCACGGCTTCGCGGGCCAGGGTGCAGCACACGGTAACCAGGCTGCTCACCGTCGCGTTGGTGGCATTGGTGGCGCGTCTACGCCGGGTCGCGTGTTCAAGGGCAAGCGCATGGCTGGCCGTATGGGCGGTAACCGCGTTACTACCCAGAACCTGAAGATTCAACGCATCGACGGCGACAACAACCTCCTCCTCATCAAGGGTGCAATCCCTGGTGCGAAGGGTTCTGTTGTTACCGTCAAGACCGCAGTGAAGGGCGGTGCTCACGCATGACGAACCTGACGTTGAACGTCCACACCGCAGACGGAAAGACCAACGGTTCCGTTGAGCTTCCGGCAGAACTTTTTGACCGTGAAGCTTCCATTCCCCTGATGCACCAGGTTGTGACAGCTCAGCTGGCAGCCGCTCGTCAGGGCACTCACGCCACCAAGACCCGCGGCATGGTCCGCGGTGGTGGTAAGAAGCCATTCCGCCAGAAGGGCACCGGTCGCGCTCGTCAGGGCTCGATCCGCGCGCCACACTTCACCGGCGGTGGCATTGTCCACGGTCCGCAGCCGCGTTCTTACGCGCAGCGCACCCCAAAGAAGATGATCAAGGCTGCACTTGCTGGTGCACTCACTGATCGTGTTCGCAACGAGCGCATCCACCTCATTGAGGAGCTTGTTCCGGGCCAGAAGCCTTCGACCAAGTCTGCTCGTGCGTTCATTGAGCGTCTGACTGACCGTAAGTCGGTGCTGCTCGTGATCGGCCGTGAGGATGTTAACTCCCGTCTGTCCGCAAGGAACCTGCCGGGCGTCACCATTCTTGAGCCGGCGCAGCTGAACACCTACGACGTGCTGAACGCCGATGACGTTGTGTTCTCGGTTGAGGCGCTGCACACCTTCATCAACCGTGGCAAGGCTGAAGCTGCGGAGGAGGAGAAGTAAATGGCTAAGATCGTGAATTCCCGCGACATCATCATCGCGCCGGTCCTCTCTGAGAAGACCTACGCGCTGATGGAGCAGAACACCTACACGTTTTTTGTAGCGAAGTCTGCTAACAAGACCCAGATCAAGATTGCCGTGGAAGAGATTTTCGGCGTCGACGTCGCTTCGGTGAACACCGTGAACCGTGAGGGCAAGCGCAAGCGTTCCCGCACTGGTTTCGGTAAGCGCAAGGACACCAAGCGCGCCTACGTTACTCTCCGCGAGGGCAGCGATCCCATCGACATCTTCGGCGGCGCAGCCGTCTAAGTGACTCGATAGAAAAGGACAAAATATGGCTATTCGTAAGTACAAGCCGACAACCCCGGGTCGCCGTGCCAGCTCTGTTTCGGAGTTCGAGGAGCTTACCCGCTCCACTCCGGAAAAGTCGCTGCTGCGCCCGCTCCCGAAGAAGGGTGGCCGCAACACGCACGGCCACATCACCACTCGTCACCGTGGTGGCGGCCACAAGCGTCGCTACCGCGTGATTGACTTCCGTCGTTCGGACAAAGACGGCGTGCTGGCAAAGGTTGCTCACATCGAGTACGACCCGAACCGCACCGCTAACATTGCTTTGCTCCACTACTACGACGGAGAGAAGCGCTACATCATCGCTCCGAAGGGCCTGAAGCAGGGTGCCGTCGTTGAGGCTGGTCCTAACGCCGACATCAAGGTTGGTAACAACCTCCCACTGCGTAACATCCCGACCGGTACGACGATCCACGCTGTTGAGCTCAAGCCTGGTGCAGGTGCGAAGCTTGCTCGTTCCGCAGGCGCTTCTATCCAGCTGCTCGGTAAGGAAGGTTCCTACGCAGTGCTGCGTATGCCGTCCTCCGAAATTCGCCGCGTGGACATCCGCTGCCGCGCAACCGTTGGTGAGGTCGGCAACGCTGACCAGATCAACATCCGCTGGGGTAAGGCTGGCCGTATGCGCTGGAAGGGCTGGCGCCCAACGGTCCGCGGTGTTGTCATGAACCCTGTGGATCACCCACACGGTGGTGGTGAAGGTAAGACTTCCGGTGGTCGTCACCCAGTGTCCCCATGGGGCAAGAAGGAAGTTCGCACCCGCAACCCAAACCGTTACTCAAACAACATGATCGTGCGACGCCGTCGCTCGAAGAACAAGAAGCGTTAAGAGGAGGTAGTAAGACATGCCACGTAGCCTAAAGAAAGGCCCGTTCGTCGATGAGCACCTCCTCAACAAGGTGGACGCTCAGAACGATGCAGGCACCAAGCAGGTAATCAAGACCTGGTCTCGCCGTTCGACCATTCTCCCAGATTTCATCGGACACACTTTCGCCGTCCACGACGGCCGCAAGCACGTCCCGGTGTTTGTCGACGAGTCCATGGTCGGCCACAAGCTCGGCGAGTTTGCACCAACCAAGACCTTTAAGGGTCACGTCAAGGAACAGAAGGGACGTCGATAAGCAATGGCTGACACCATCACCACTGCATCCGCGACGGCCAAGTTCGTTCGTGTTTCCCCGATGAAGGCGCGCCGCGTGCTCGCCCTCGTCCGTGGGAAGTCCGTCTCCGAGGCTCTCGCAGTCCTGAAGTACGCACCACAGGGTGCTGCGAAGGACGTCGCCAAGGTTGTTGCATCTGCAGCCGCCAACGCTGAAAACAACTTCGGTTTGGACCCGCGTACGCTGGTCGTCTCCGAGTGCTGGGCAAACGAAGGTCCGACCATGCGTCGCTTCCAGCCACGCGCTCAGGGTCGCGCATTCCAGATCCGGAAGCGCACCTCGCACATCACCGTAGTTGTCGAGTCCAAGGAAGGGGCGAAGTAATGGGCCAGAAGATTCACCCACACGGCCTGCGCCTGGGTATCACGTCCGACTGGAAGTCCCACTGGTACGCCGACAAGAACTACGCTGATTACGTCGCAGAAGACATCAAGATCCGCGAGTTCCTGTCCAAGGGCCTCGAGCGCGCCGGTATCTCCGACGTTGTCATCGAGCGCACCCGTGACCGCGTCCGCGTCGACATTCACACTGCCCGCCCGGGCATCGTGATTGGCCGTCGTGGCGCTGAGGCTGACCGCATCCGCCGTGAGCTCGAGAAGCTCACCGGCAAGATGGTTGCGCTGAACATCCTCGAGGTCAAGAACGTCGACGCCGACGCGACGCTCGTTGCTCAGTCCATCGCTGAACAGCTGGTCAACCGCGTTGCGTTCCGTCGTGCGATGCGCAAGGCAATCCAGTCCGCTATGCGTAACCCACAGGTCAAGGGCATCAAGGTCATGACCTCGGGTCGTCTCGGCGGCGCTGAAATGTCCCGCGTTGAGCGCTACCACGAAGGCCGTGTGCCACTGCACACCCTTCGTGCTGAGATCGACTACGGCATCGCAGAAGCACACACGACCTTCGGCGTCATCGGCGTCAAGGTTTGGATCTACAAGGGCGACGTCGTCGGTGGCGTGCGCGAGTCCGAGCTCAACGCTCCGTCGAACGAGCGTCGTGGCCGTGGCGATCGCCGCCCACGCCGTGGTGGCCAGCGCCGCCAGCGTGCAGAGCAGAAGCAGGAGGGCTAATCAATGCTTATTCCTAAGCGTGTGAAGTACCGCCGCCAGCACCGCCCGACTCGTTCTGGCGTGTCCAAGGGTGGCAACACGATCAACTTCGGTGACTACGCTCTGCAGGCTCTCGAGCCGGCGTACATCACCAACCGTCAGATTGAGGCGGCTCGTATTGCGATCAACCGCCACGTCAAGCGTGGTGGCAAGGTCTGGATCAACATCTTCCCGGACCGTCCGTTGACGCAGAAGCCGCTCGGTGTTCGTATGGGCTCCGGTAAGGGCCCTGTCGAGAAGTGGGTCGCTAACGTAAAGCCGGGACGTATTCTCTTTGAGATGTCCTACCCGAACGACGCAACCGCTATCGAGGCACTGCGCCGCGCAGGCGCGAAGCTGCCTTGCAAGGTTCGCATCATCAAGAAGGAGGACCAGTTCTAATGGCAAACGGTACCCCCGCATCCGAGTTCCGCGAGCTCAACGACGAAGAGCTGCGCGCTCGTCTGTCCGAGGCAAAGGAAGAGCTGTTTAACCTGCGCTTCCAGCTTGCTACCGGCCAGCTGACCAACAACCGCCGCATCTCCACCGTGAAGCGCGACATCGCACGTATCTACACCGTGCTGCGCGAGCGCGAGCTCGGCCTGTCCGTTGTTCCGGGAGCTGAGGCTTAATCATGAGTGAGGCAAACGTGAACGAACAGACCAACGAGAAGCGTGTTCAGAAGAACCGCCGCGGCTACGTCGTCTCCGACAAGATGGACAAGACCATCGTTGTCGAGGTCGAGGACCGCAAGTCCCACGCCCTGTACGGCAAGATCGTCCGTACCACCAAGCGCGTGAAGGCACACGACGAGGAGAACACCGCCGGTGTTGGCGACCTCGTCCGCATCCAGGAGACGCGTCCGCTGTCCAAGGACAAGCACTTCCGTCTCGTGGAGATCATTGAGAAGGCACGCTAAACCCATCCGGTAGACGCGTCCGACTCAAGGACAACTCAGCACCACCCCCGAGTTTCGCAACTTGGGGGTGGTGCTTTTTTGCGTTTCGGTACACTTTCTGGTGTTCGATACAACCAATTTGAAGGAGTCCATGATGGGTACTGGTAAGTTTTGCGTCACCGTTGCACACGCGAAGGATAATGAGGACCTGGCGACGCTCGGCTTCGTCGTCGCCAATGCTGCTGTTGGTTCCGCGCAGGACACGATGGTGTTCCTGTCCTCTGAGGGTGCTCGCCTGGCGGTGAAGGGCTACGCGGACGACATTCATGAGGAGGGCTTCGCTCCAATCAAGGAGTTGATTGAGAACTTCGTTGCTGCAGAGGGCAAGCTGTACGTGTGCGCGCCTTGTGCCAAGAAGCGTGGCTTCGGGGAAGAGGATCTTATCGACGGCGCCACCATCGTCGGCGGCGCAAAGCTGGTTGAGTTCCTGGCAGACGGCACCCCAAGCGTTTCCTACTAAGGCAACG
>NZ_JBSZCG010000063.1:0-327 GCF_054166365.1 Corynebacterium sp. UMB8791
ATGCCCGCAGTGGAAAACACTGAGGGACAGGAGAATCAGGCTCCAGCTCTGCCGACGGAAGCTGCTGAGCAAAATCAGCAGATGACCTACTCCGGTCCCAGCGAGGACGGCAGTGCAGAGCAGCAGCGCGTGGATCAAGAGTCTGAGGGCAACCGAGCGCAGCGTCGGAAGGCGGCTCGCAAGCGCCGTCGCTAAGCACTAAAGCACCCGAAACGCGGTCATGGTCCATGGCCGCGTTTTTGCTGTTCCGCGGCGGAAAGTGCCCGTGAACGCGCGAACGCGCGGACCGACACGGCAACTACCCAGGAACTCGACCTTCTTGCGGTT
>NZ_JBSZCG010000064.1:0-327 GCF_054166365.1 Corynebacterium sp. UMB8791
ATCCGGAATGGTGCCGCCGCTGGTAACTGCCAACAATTGAGCGCCAGGTCGGGCGGTCAATATCCCGGTCTCCCTGTTCCAGACCAGTTTGGGGCGAAAAGCAGAAAAATCGCCAGAGGGATAGCGCCCGGAAAGCATATCCAGCGTGGCGTCAAAAACACGTCCTGGCAGATCTTTCCACGGTGCGGCACGGCGTACGCGGGAGTACCATTCGTCTACCTGTAATGCCTCCATCGCCGCGGCGGCAACGGTTTGCTGCGCAAGGACGTCGAGTGGATTATGCGGTGGTGTCAGGTTTTCCAGCCTGCCTGCGAACATACACTCTAC
>NZ_JBSZCG010000065.1:0-325 GCF_054166365.1 Corynebacterium sp. UMB8791
TCTTCCAGCACGCCGAAGAAATGCTGCCGGGCGGGGCTCGTGAGCTGGTCGACAAGGGTGCCGCCGATGACTTGGATGAGGTCTATGCCTTCCACGTCGCGCCGCATCCGGTGGGGCATGTGGGGATTTGCGCTGGGCGAGTGACAACTATGTCGGGCATCGTCTCCATCGCCATTCGTGGCCGTGGCGGACACTCCTCGAACCCGCAGCTGTCGATTGACCCGGTGCTCATCGCCAGCCAGGCGACTCTCATGCTGAACACGATTGTCTCCCGCGATGTGGATCCGAAGCACATGAACATTGTCAATGTCGGCTCACTGCATTC
>NZ_JBSZCG010000066.1:0-325 GCF_054166365.1 Corynebacterium sp. UMB8791
GTTTGAGCCAGTCCTGAAGAAGCAGGATGCTGGCAAGCTAAATGAGGGGCGGTCTTCTTCGACCGGCGACAAAGCCTACAAAAAGGCCACTTTTGGAGAGGCCAAGCCCGTAAACGGTGGCAATAACGCAGCCCAAGCGCCGGAAGTTAAATCTGGGGATACCATCTCTGACACAATCGTGCCCGGTGAACAGAAGTTCTACAAGATCCCTGTCGAGTGGGGTCAGCGACCAGTGATTGCTGCCCGCACTGGAAATTCGGAGCGCGATAATGCCGATTCCATGGGAGTTGCCCTGCTGAATCCGTTCGAGGTTTCCGTTGCGGAT
>NZ_JBSZCG010000067.1:0-325 GCF_054166365.1 Corynebacterium sp. UMB8791
CGGTACGCAGCGAAAAGTACCTGATTATTGAGAGCTCCTCGAAGACTACTTCCGAGGTTTGGTACCTGGACGCCAGTGACCCGACTGGTGAGTTCACCTGCGTGCGCCCGCGTGAGGCCGGTGTTGAATACGACATCGATCACGCCGTCATTAGCGGCCGGGATATGTGGCTGATTACACACAATATGACTGGTTCGAACTTCTCACTGGCCATGGTGCCGGCGGGGTCTTTCGACAGCATTTCGGATCTCACTGAGCTGGTTGCCCACCGCGATGACGTCCGCGTTGAGGGCGTCGACTGCTTCGCTGGGCACATCGCGTTTGG
>NZ_JBSZCG010000068.1:0-322 GCF_054166365.1 Corynebacterium sp. UMB8791
GCCATATCTTGCGCGGTTAACTCATTGATTTTTTCTAAATTCATCGCAAAAGCCGGGCTTTTCGCCCCGATTACCTTACTGTGAACAAAGGCAAGTTAGGGTTTATGGTTAGTAATATAGGGTGATTGTACTGAAAAAATGGCACAGATAAACGTTACCGTACAAGTTGTGTTTTTTTTCTTCGTGTATTGACTGTAGCACTTGTCAAAGGCGTGCGTTTTGCGTAATATTCGCGCCCTATTGTGAATATTTATAGCGCACTCTGAATCATTGAAAAGGTGTGCGCGGAAGCGGAGTTTTATATGTACGCGGTTTTCCAAAG
>NZ_JBSZCG010000069.1:0-321 GCF_054166365.1 Corynebacterium sp. UMB8791
ATGCGCCAGGTAGCGCTGCGGGACACCGCATCCAGCCAGGACTTGGTAGCCGTGGCCTCGGATTCCTCGCTCGAGCTCACCACCGTGGTGTGGAGGTAGGTCGCTGCGCAGACTTCCGAGAGGGGGCGGTCAGTGACCCGGAGGTCATCAACAGTGCCATCGAGGTTGATGCGAGTGGTCGGGAGATTGGGGCCACCAATCCAGCTCTCGCCCGTTGGCGCATACCCAGGCAGCCAGTCCCAGGCTGCGACGTCGCGCTGGAACCATACGCCGATGCGGCCGTCGGCAACGCCTGCCATATCCACCGACGCTGAGCCCAGC
>NZ_JBSZCG010000070.1:0-320 GCF_054166365.1 Corynebacterium sp. UMB8791
GTCTATGAATCTCTGGCCGGGGAGGAATCCGGCAGGGTCGTGAAGAGCAATCCATTTGAGGACAGCCGGCATGGAGAATTCGGTCGTGCCGTCGGCGAGGTTGGCGGCTTCGGATTTCGGTGAAATCGGGAGAAGCCCCGGTGTTAGGCGGGTGACAGCGCCGGGGCGGGAGAACCACTCGGCGACGCAACGGCGAGGAAATGCGATGGTGTGGCGATAGGTGGGAATAGTTAGTCACTCTCTGAAACTTGTCCGACGTTTAGGAAAAAAATAGTAGACCCCGAAGTCTTTCAGCGAAGTGAGACTACGGGGTCTTATGC
>NZ_JBSZCG010000071.1:0-320 GCF_054166365.1 Corynebacterium sp. UMB8791
TCGATCTCGAAGCCCTGTGGCATAGGAGCGAAGCCCTCAGGCGTCTCTTCCTGTTAGTAATCCTCGCCAACAACGCCGTCCTGCAGAGGGGTGTCCGTCACCGTAATATTTGTGACGACCTCTTCCTGCTGCTTTTCTGCAACAGTGGAATTCTCCGTCTTCTGGATGCGCTGCGCGGGGTCTTCCTCGTCCGGGTTATCGTAGACCGGGTTGCCGTCCTCATCGGTGACTCATTCATACTTGTCCACCATGACCTCGACCTCGCGAGTCAAGGTCAATTCGGTGGTGCCATGCTTGGTTGGGGTTCCAGTGATCTTTCC
>NZ_JBSZCG010000072.1:0-49440 GCF_054166365.1 Corynebacterium sp. UMB8791
ATGGGTGATTCGAAGAAGTGTAAGGCAGAGGCAATAGTGCGTCGAGGTAAGTGTAAAACCGGGCTCGCGGTCGCAACGGCGACTTCAATCATGCTTGCGTCCGCAGGTAGTGCTCCAACATATGCCCGTGCCGAGCAAGATTCTCCGGGAGTGATCGACGAAGTTGCCGTCGATACTTCAAACTCGCTGGGGTTTGAGGAACTTCCGGAAGGGAAAGCGAAGCGCTCGTACCTCTTCCTCGATACCGATGGTTCACCACTGCAGGACACCGAGGTACGGTTCGTGAGCCAGGACGGGAAGACTTCGCACGTTGCGCGCACCAACGAGAATGGTGCAGTTGCGTTTATCGTCGACCCAGGTTCGTACCGCTACCAAATCTATGGCGGAAAGGACCCGGAGAAACCGCGCTTTATTTCGGGTTGGATCACCGTCAAAGAAGACACGTTCATCATCACCTCGCTGAAGCTGCCTGCTGAGCAAACCATTTTCTATACATGGCCGAAGATTGACTTGAAGCCAGGTGAGCACAAAGTGGTCATGCCAAACGAGGAGAATGAGACCGGTACCGAGTTTGAAAAGATCGGTGGGACTCCTGAATGGGTGACTGTCTACCGTGACGGCACGGTGGAGGTTGCACCACTCGAAACGACGAAGGCCGGTGTGTACACCGTCAAGATTCGCGCTTCGAACGCACCTGACTTTGCCGTCAGGATTGAGTTGCAGGAATCAGCTAGTGGCGCTGATCGATACGCCTTCAAGTATCCAACCAGCTACGTTCGTCCCGGTTCTGTCGGTTCAAGCATCACACCGAGCTTGACGCTGCGTAAAGACGGCTACGACTTCATTAACCAGCCGGTGCCTCGTGGGACGATGTTTGAGACTTCATACCCAGAAGCTACGATCGATAAGAACACCGGCGAGGTCAAGTACATCGCTTCGAGGGGCACCAAGGTCGGGGAGACCGTCAAAATTCCGGTGACCGTGACGATGCCCGACGGCAGCCAGCTGAAGACGGACGCCGCTTTTGAGGTGATCCCTCCGCTGCTCAAGACAGTAACGGACATCTCCTATGATGACGCCCGCGTGGCGCCAGGTGGAAAGTTCGTTGCAGATCTCAACTCCCGCGAACCGCTGCCCGTTGGCACCGAGTTCCGTTGGGACGCTAGAAAGAACGCTGACCTCCGCGGATGGAACGTCGCCGTCGACAGTGCCACGGGGGTCGTCGAGGCTGTGGTTCCCGAAAGCGTCGAGGATAAGGATTACAACTTACACATCCTGGCCAGCTACACGGATGGGTCAAGGGAGTACGTAACACTGCCTGTGCACATCGTGAACCAACTCAGCCCGGAGGAACTCGAGGCACACAAGCTGCGCTATGCACAGCAAATCGTGACCCCTGGTAAGGCGTTCACCGCTGAACCAGAGGGCGATCCTGTCTACGGCAGCGTGTTCTCCATCGAAAACGACGGTGGCATTCCGATCACCATTGACCGCGCGACAGGCCGCGTCACTGCAAAGATTCCGGCAGATACCGAGGCAGACAGCACCTACACCTCGAAGCTGCGCGTTGACTTCCCCGGTGGGCACCAAATCATCGAGTTGAAGGCAACTGCTAACTCGTTAGCTAGGAAGAACACAGTCGACTACGCTGTGCAAGAGGGCTTTGCCAAGCCGAAAGATCAGTTCTCTGGCGTCCACTATGGGCTGCCAAAGAGCTACAAGAACCAGGACGCGAACGTCGATATCAACCCGGAAACGGGCGAGGTGCGAGCTACGGTGCCACGTAGTCAGAAGCCAAAAGAGATTAACGTTCCTGTTGTTGTGACGTGGGAAGATGGCTCACAGCAGCTGATCGACCTACACGTTGTGCCTAAGCAAACAGCGACGCAAAAGGAGCTGAACTGGGAGCGCGTGTGGTGGATCGTGCCGTTCATGATCGCCGCTGAGGGCCTTGGTGTCTTACTCTTCTGGTTGTGGGACAGTAACAAGCATGTTCCGCCGTTTAATGCGGTGACGCATGCGTTGAAGAACGCCGGATTTAACATTTCGGGATAAAGGACGAGAAAAGTGAAGATGAAACGAGCTCTTGCTATCGCGCTGTGCGCAGGCCTTGCCTTCGGTGGGGTGCAGCCCATCGCTGAGGCTGGCGTTCAAAAGAATCCCGGCGGCGTCTGGATCGAGAATGATTCGAAGACTGAAGGCTTTGCTACTTCGAACCTGGCGTACGGGTCGAAGCTGAACACGACGTTCCAGAATCCGCAGTCGGTCGGCGGTTTGCTCGAAAGCAGCCTGCAGACTGTCCTGACCGTCGACGGGCGACAGGTGGCGTTCCTTCCGACTGAGACGAAGTCTGACGTTGAAGAAAACGAGATCGGTTACAAGGTCATCCTGACGCACTACGATGCGAACACCGAAATCCAGATCACGCGCACGATTGAGATCGGCACAAATTCGATGGACGTGACGGTCGAGGCTACGAACAAGTCGAAGCGTGACCGCAAGATTGACATTGAGATGTTCTCTGCCGTGCCAAAGTATGCGCAGTATCAAGGTACCTACCGAGGCGGAAGGTTTAACTTCGGTCCTGCCGAAAAACCTGGCTACGATGTTTCGGTGAACTTCCGTGGTGCTGACGTCTCAAAGGCGGCGGGGCACGCGATCGAGTCTGGCGAAGCTAGCCGGGTGGGTGAAGTTGCCGAAGACGGCGCCGGCTACCAGTACGCGGCGTGGAACAAGGAACTACCAGTTCAGGGGACGGCGTCGGTTACCGCGAACATCTTCATCCAGACGCAGCCCACGGCGAAAGACACTGACCAGGATGGGCTGCCGGATGAGTGGGAGAAGGTGGGGTTTACCGCTGCTGACGGGACCCAGCTTCCACTCGACAGGTGGGGGGCGAAAGTAGGACAGAAAGATCTGTTCCTGCAGTTGAACTGGATGAAGTCTGAGTGGGAGACGCTGAACTGCAACGAGGTGAATAAGTTCGGCGCGAACATCCAAGACTTTGAGAAGTTTGCGAAGTGCGCTGAGGCGAACGCGAACGTGTACCGGCCTTCCCGTGAGTCCCTGATGGAGCTGGAGGATAAGTTCGCTGCGCACGGGATTCGTCTCCATATCGATGCTGGTGACCTCTACACCTCCATCCCTAACTACGAGAACAGGCACGGTGGCCCAACGGAGGACTTCACCCCGCTGTACTTCGCGGATGGTATGTCGAAGCGAGACAAGCTAGGGCAAAAGCGCCAGGAGCTGCTCGGTACTCGTGAGTCGGTGTTCCGCGTCGGCATTATCGGCGACCAGATGGAGAAAGGCGACTGGTCGACGGGTACCGGCCTGGTCAACGACTCTGCGTTTTACGTGTCTTACCACGAGAACGTGACCAACCAAGAGCAGCTGCGAAACACCATCCTGCACGAGTTCGGCCACAACCTAGGCCTGACCCACAATGGCGCACTGTCGACGAACCCGGTGGATACCGAGGCGTATTTGCCGACGTACAAGTCGGTCATGAACTACCTCTACCAGTGGTCGCACTTCGACTACTCCGACCAGGCCTATGAATCGGTCCCCAAGACCGACAAGAGGTACCCGAAGGAGAAGTGCGAACAGGACGGCGTCGTCTGCTACGAGGGCGAATACTCTGTACCAGCGGACTGGGACAACCTGAACCTCAAGGGCAAATACATTGGCTCAGGTGAAGGCACCGTTGGCACCGACGACATTCCGGAGCCAAGCCACAATATTTCTGCTCGCGAGCTAGAAATCATTGCTGCAGATCAGAACCCTGGAAAGGCCGGTTTCCGTCTGGCCGGTGGTGAAGATGCGGCGGTGGTGACGAACCGTTCAACCGACGTACTGACTGGTGAGATCCGCAACCTCGGTCTGGATCTGCACAAGTTCACGGTGTACGCCAAATACCCGACGATCACGGGCGCGGAGCCAATCGAAGTCACTGTTCCTGGCCAGATTAACGCCAGCGGTGCGGAACCTTCTGCACGTGTTGAAATCCCGATCAAGAACGCTACCTCGCTGCGCGACTCGATGATGCCGCTTGAAATCCGCATCGTCAACAGCGAAGGCGAGGAAGTATTCAAGGAGGAGTACCAGGTCTCCGTTCTTGACTACACCGCGGAAGAGATGGAGCGCATCCGTAAGGAGATCGAGAAGGATCCAAACGCTAGTGACCGACTGAAGGAGTCCGCGCGCCGCATTCTGGACCCGAAGGCCGGGCGTCAGGCGCCGGAAGAGCCGGACCGTATTGAGGTGGAGACGCCGACGCCACAGCAGCCGCAGACCGATCCAGGTGTGAACACGGCTGGTCAATCGAACAAGTCGTCCGCGTCTGACAACGTGGGGATGATCGTCGGCATTATCGCTGCAGTCGGCGGTGTGTTGGCGGCGGTCTACGCTGCGGCATGGGCATCAGGTCTTCTGAAGTTCTAAACTTCTCTCTACAAAGGCCCCGTGGGAATTCTCCCGCGGGGCCTTTCTCTATTTGTGCAGCTCAACCATATCTTCGTGTGAGTTTGCACATAATAAGTTGCAAGTTCGGTAGGGCGAACTTTAGAGTTGGTGAGGTACACCTTAGTTTGAAAGGAAACACTTCATGTCACGCACATCCAGGATCCTCACTGCATGCGCGCTTGCCTTGGGCGTAGGGCTCGCAGGCTGCTCGTCTACCGAGGACAACCAGGCGACACAGGACGGCATCAACGCCGACGGTGCGCTGCAGGTCTACGCAACCACGGGTTACCTCGCGGATGCCATCGCCAACATTGCGCCTGAGGCGGAGGTCACCACGATGGTTGGCCCGGGCGGGGACCCGCACACCTACCAGCCCTCAACGAAGGACATCGACAAGATTCAGTCCTCCGATGTGGTGTTCTGGAACGGCCTGCACCTCGAAGCTCAGATGATCAAGCAGCTGGAGAGCCTCGGGGACCGCCAGCTGGCAGTAGGAGACAAGCTGCCGAACAATCTGCTGCTTGACTGGCCAGAAACCGATGCTGAGGGCAACCCTCTGCATGACCCGCACGTATGGAACAGTCCAGAGGCGTGGAGCCTGGTTGTCGGCGAGGTCGCAAACAAGCTTGCAGAGGTCGACCCTTCGAAGTCCGATGAGTACCACGAGAACGCCGCGAAATACCAGGCGGAAATCGCGGATGCGAACGAAAAGGCTGCAACCATGCTGGCGAACATCACTGGGCCACGCATCTTGATCACCGGCCACGATGCCTTCAACTACTTCGGCAAGACCTACGGGTTGGATGTGTACGCGACGGACTTTGTTTCCACAGAGGCGAAGCTGTCGGCGTCGGAACTTTCGGACCTTGCGGATCTCATCGCGGACAACAAGGTGCCGACGATCTTCCAGGACAATCAGGCGAACCCGCAGGCGATTAAGAGCCTGCAGGAGGCTGTGCACGCCCGCGGGTGGGATGTCGCCATTTCTGACGAGGAGCTCTTCGCCGACACCCTCGGCCCCACCGCGCCAACGGATACCTACATCGGGGCGTTCCTGCATAACGCTGAAGCAGTTGCTGCAGCGCTCGGGGGCAAGTAACCCATGACTACGCAGACGTTTGCGTGCGCGACGCATAATCTTTCCGTCGCCTACCACCTTGATCCGGTCCTGGAGCAGGTGGAGGTGCGGGTCCCAGAAGGCGTCATTATGGGGGTCGTCGGGCCGAATGGCGCCGGCAAGTCGACCCTGATCAAGGCAATGCTGGGTCTTGTTCCGACGTTGACCGGGGCGACCGAGTTTTTCGGCCAGCCTCTCAAGGCAGTGCGCCACCGTGTGGGCTACATGCCTCAACACGCGAGCGTTGACTGGGATTTTCCTACGACGGTGCTTGACGTGGTGACGATGGGCACGTATGGGAGCCTCGGTTGGTTCCGCAGGGCGGGGAAGCGCGAACGCGCCGCCGCGTACGGTGCGTTGGAGCGCGTAGGGATGCAGGATTTCGCCAGCCGCCAGATTGGTGCGCTCTCCGGTGGGCAGCGCCAGCGGGTGTTCCTCGCACGAGGGTTAGTGCAGGACCCGGACCTGTTCTTCCTCGACGAGCCGTTTCAGGGCATTGATGCGAAAAGTGAGGCGACAATTATCGACGTGCTCCGCGACATGCGCGAGGCAGGTACGACGATGGTGATGGTCCATCACGACCTCGCAACGGTACCAACGTACTGCGATGCGGTGACGCTGTTGGACAAGACAGTGATTGCATCGGGCCCGGTGTCTACGACATTTACGCCGGAGATGATCGCGAAGACGTACGGATTGAGTGCGGACTCTATGGGATTGTTGGGTGTGCTGTGATGGGGACGTCGATAAGCCTTGGTGCATTCTTTGCAAACCACACCTACTCCATGGTGTTTTGGGGGACCACCATCATCGGCGCTGTGGCGGGGATGCTCGGGACGTTTGCGTACCTGCGGAAGCAATCGCTGACCAGTGATGTGATTTCCCACTCCGCACTTCCGGGGACGCTGCTGGCGTTTTTGCTGTGCGTCGGGCTGGGAGTCGACGGCCGTAACATGGTTGCGCTGCTCGTGGGCGCTGTCATCACTGGTACAAGTGCGGTGATGGTGGCGAACACGATTACTGCCCGGACACGGACGTCGATTGATGCAGCGATGGCGATCAGCCTGTCGTTCTTCTTCGGCTTCGGTATGTTGTTGCTGGACGTGATCACAAACAATCCGTTCCCAGGCAAAGGTGGGATTCAGGACTACCTGTTCGGCAACGCGTCAGTGATTACCAGAGCGGACCTGCGAATCAGCATCATCGTCGGGGTGCTCGCGGTCTGCGTGATGTGCGTGTTGTTTAAGGAGTTCGAGCTGCGCTCCTTCGACCCCGTGCAGTCCACGATGCTTGGGTTCCACCCGAGGGTCATCGACACGGCGATGTTCATGACGATCGCGCTCGCGACGGTGATCGGGGTCAAATCGGTGGGGCTGGTGCTGATGGTGGCATTCGTTGTAACTCCGCCTGCTGCGGCGCGTCAGTGGGTGCAAACAGTGCCAGCGATGGTCGTGCTCGCGGGCGTGTTTGGGGCGGTCGGCAGCGGTGTCGGATCCTACTTATCGATCGCGCTTGGCAACGTGCCGACGGGCCCCGTCATCGTGCTTGTCCTGTTCGCGATTTTTCTGGTGTCGTTCCTCTTCGCTCCGAAACGCAGCGTTATCGCACGGGCTCGCGCACAGCGGCGCGCAACCGCAGCGCTACGCGCCAGGCTGGAAACTGCAACGAAAGCGGAGGTGGGATCGTGAGTTTTATCGTCGGGACACTCTTGTTAGCGGTAGTGACGGCTAGCGCGTGCGCGGTGCCGGGGGTATTCGTTGTGCTGCGGAAGCATTCCATGCTCATTGATGCCATCGGGCACGCGATTCTGCCAGGCATTGCCCTGGGGTACTTATTTACGAACAACCTGAACTCGCCGGTGGTGATCGTGTGTGCCGCGCTGGCGGGCGTGCTGGTGGTCCTCGGCGCCCAGTGGCTCGGGGATTCGGGCCTGGTGATTGGTGACGCGCCGCAGGGGCTTATCTTCCCCGCACTGTTCAGCGTGGGCGTCATCCTGATTACCTCGCACTTCTCGAACGTGCACCTGGATACGCACGCGGTGCTCGTCGGGGACTTGAACCTGGCCGCGTGGCACCAGCTCAGCCTCGGCGGTGTGCAGATCGGGCCGGTGTACCTCTACATCATGCTTGCCGTGCTCGTACTCAACGTGGCTGTGATTGGTCTTTTCTACCCGCAGCTTCTCGCGTCCACGTTTGATGGCCAGTTCGCGCGCAGCATCGGTGTGCCAGTGGGCATGCTGTCGATCGCGTTTATGTTCCTGGTGTCGTTGACCGTAACGGCAGCGTTCAACGCAGTCGGGGCGATCCTGGTCATTGCGCTGGTGGTCATCCCCGCGGCAGCAGCCAAACAGTTGGCCACGACGGTACCTCGCATGATGGCCCTGACGGTTCTGCTCGCTGCGGTTGGGGCAGTCGCAGGCTTCGGCGTCGCCTACCTTCTCGACGCCCCCACCTCCGCCACGATGACTGTCATCTACGGGCTCGAGTTCCTCAGCTGCGCCTTGTGGGCCCGGTGGACTCGGCAGACTCGGCGGTCACCCACACGGCGTCCGCTGCGCGTTTCCCGAGCGCAAGTGGAGGTTGCTGGCCGTCGATAAGCACTTCGACGGTGTCAGAGAACGGGGCTGCCTGCTGGGTACGCAAGTGCGTACCCACCGTGATACCGGAGGTGTCGAAGAACTGCAGCAGACTCGGGTCACCGTCGGAGACACGTTGGACCACGACGTCGTTGTCTGGGGCGATCGTGCTCAGCGGCTCAGCGTGGAATTGCGGCACGGTGCCGTCGGCGGCGGGGATGGGGTCGCCGTGTGGGTCGCGGGAAGGGTAGTTGAGGTGGGCGTCGAGGCGCTGCAGCATGAATTCCGAAACGGCGTGCTCGAGGACCTCGGCGTCGTCATGCACCTGGTCCCACGAGTATCCGAGCGTTTCCACGAGGAATGTTTCGATGAGGCGGTGACGGCGAATCATCGCGACGGCGTGCGCGCGGCCTTCCTCCGTCAGCGTAATGGGCGCGTAAGGCTTATGGTGTACGTACCCTTGCTGAGCAAGCTTCTTGACGGCGTCCGACACGCTCGAGAGCCGAAGCCCCATGTAATCCGCCAGCACCTTGGTGGTCACCTTCGTGTCTGACCATTCGGTGAGCGCCCAGAGTGACTTGAGATAGTCCTGCGTACTGGTGGAGAGCTGGGAAACGGAATCCATGGGGCTTACTGTACAGACTCGAGAATGAACGCGAGGTGCATGGTCTGCAGCTCGAGCTCGCCTTCGGTCGCCGGCAGCGAAGCGATTTCCTGACGCGCCTCAGCGGTCAGCGGGATGACCCATCCAGCATTGGGGTCGAGTACAGGAACAGCGGGCTTTTTGACGGGCACCCAAGTCACGGTGCGCGCGCCGGGGCAGATCATTTGGAGCGGGCCGTCGATACGCTGGAGCTCCGCGAGTGCCGCCGGTGTAGAGGTCACGACGACCAATCGTTCGTCCGAACCTGGAGAGAGCGCCGCAGTCGTGACCTTGAGCACCGGGAGCTCCACACGCTCATACTCCGTCGGGTACTCTGCGAGTGCAGGAGCAGCGCCCGCCCCGAACCATTTCTTGATCTGACCCAACACGCTCATGGTGCACACGATACCCTGTACTAGGGTAAACGCCATGGAACACAGCGAATCGCCTCCGGCGACAGACTACGTCGTGCCCTATGGTCCCGGCGAACTCGTGCACGTGCCGCAGCACAGCGACAGGCCTGACGTGTTCACAAAAGATAACCGAGTGACGCCGCAGGGCTGGGTATACGTGGCCAAGCGTGTCATTGCAGACTTCTCCGTTGACGCGATGCTTGACCGCGCGGCTGCGCTGACCTATTACGCCGTGTTGTCTATCGCTCCGATGATTTTGGCGGTCTACTCGATCGCGACGCTGCTGCTGCCACGTGACGAGGCCGCCGTCAATGACATCATTGACGACTTCATTGCACTCTATGTACCCGAAGCATTGGAGGATGAGGCCCTGCGCTTCCTCCTGACGGTGATTGGCACCCCGGCGCAGAGCACGATTGCGCTGGTGGTATCGATCGTGGTCTCGCTCCTTTCCGCATCCGCGTACGTGCGGTCCTTCTCCCGGAACGCGAACGTCATGTACGGCCGCATAGAGGGGCGCAACCTGGTCCGCACGTGGTTCACCATGTGGGTCACCACGCTGATAATGGTGCTTGGGGTGATCGTGATCATCGTCGGCACGTTTTTGCGCGAGTCAATTGTGAACGGTCTGCTGCAGCCGATCGCAGAACCTCTAGGGATGACAGATACCGTTGATTACCTGACAAAGATCTTCCTGCCTGTCTGGGATTACGCCCGCTTCCCAGTCATCATCGTGACTGCGATCGCGTTGATCTCCGTGCTCTACTACGTTTCGCCCAACGTACGGCCGGAGAAGTTTCGCCTGCTCACCCTCGGATCTTCGATGGCGTTGACGGCGATTTTCATTATTTGGCTTGGCTTTTCGTGGTTCATCGGCACGATCGGGATTTCGAGCGCGTACGGGGCGTTCGGTACGGCAGGTGCCGTGCTTGTTCTGGTGTGGGTGATGAACGTCGTGCTACTTGAAGGCGTCAAGATCGACGCGGAAGTGCTGCGCGTGAAACAGCTGCAGGTCGGCTATGACGCAAAAACAATCATTCAGGTCCCGCCGAGAAGCACGAAAGCGGTCGATTTCCGGCTGAAAGTGCAGCACTGGATCGACCGCAGTGCCTCCGCGCTCAAAGAGCAGGGGGAAGACGACGACGTCGAGGAGGGGCCGGAGGCCTAGTCGGCGACGAGTGGTTCCATCGTGAGGTTCGGGTGCTCCTTCTGGATGAAGGCCAGGCGCCACTTATCACCGAACAGGGCGATGAGCTCGCCGTCAGTGCGCGTGAAGATCTCGACGCCACGCTGGCGACCAAGCGCCTCCGCGGATTCGGCATCGGTGCGACGTGCCACCGAGTACGGGATTGGTTCCGTGACTGTTTCCACGTTGTACTCCAGCTCCATGCGGGCCTGCATGACCTCGAACTGCATCGGGCCGACGGCCGCCATGACCGGAGCAGCGTCGCCGCGCAGGTCGTTGCGCAGGATCTGGACAACGCCTTCCGCATCCAGCTGGTCGAGGGCCTTACGGAACTGCTTATACTTGCCCAAAGACTTAGCGCGCAGCGTCTGGAAGTGTTCCGGTGCGAACTGCGGCATCGGCGGGTATTGCACCTTCTTGCCTGCGTAGATGGTGTCGCCCGGCGCGAGCGAACCGGCGTTGACCAAACCGATGATGTCGCCGGGGAAGGCGGTTTCCACGGTGTCGCGGTTTCGGCCGAACACAGTCAGCGCGTACTTGGTGGAGAATGAACGGCCGCTTTGCGCGTGGGTAACCTGCATGCCGCGGTCGAACTCGCCGGAGATGACTCGCATAAACGCCAAGGTGTCGCGGTGGTGCTTGTCCATGCCAGCTTGGACTTTGAACACCACGCCGGAGAAGTCGTCGTCGAGCTCGCGGTGGGAATCCATTGCGGTGGTGGAGGTCTCGACGGCCTTCGGGTCGGCGTCGCGGCCCTGCGGGGCCGGGGCAATAGCGCACAGCGTGTCCAGGATTTGGTGGACGCCGAAGTTCAGCATCGCGGAGGCGAAGATGATTGGGGAGGTCACGCACTGCTCGAACAGTGTCTGGTCGTGCACAGCGCCGTCAGCGGCGAGCAACTCGGCCTCCTCGACGGCGGTTTCCCAGGTTTCGCCCTCGCGGACGGCGGCCTCATCAGGGGAGTAGTGCTCCTCCGGCGCGATGGTGGACCCGCCGGCGGTACGGATGAAGTGGATATAGTTGTCTGCCTCGCCGTCAGCGTTGATGTGGGCGAGCCCACGGAAGTCGCCAGCCTCGCCGACAGGCCAGTACAGCGGCGTCGGTTGCAGGTCGATCTCCTGGACAATCTCGTCGACCAGCTCGAGCGGTTCGCGACCGATGCGGTCCCACTTGTTGACCACAGTGACGATCGGCAAGCCGCGCGCCTTGCAGACGCGGAAGAGCTTCAGGGTTTGCGGCTCGAGGCCCTTGGCGGCGTCGATAAGCATGACAGCGGCATCGACGGCGGACAGCACGCGGTAGGTGTCCTCGGAGAAGTCGGCGTGGCCAGGCGTATCAACCAGGTTGATCATGTACGGCGTGGTCGCCTCTGAGCCTTCGGGGAGGTACTCGAACTGGAGCGCCGAGGACGCGACCGAAATGCCGCGCTCCTTTTCCATATCCATCCAGTCAGAGACCGTCGACTTGCGGTTGCCCTTGCCGTGCACCGCACCTGCCTCCGAAATAATGTGCGCGTGCAGCGCGAGCGCCTCCGTCAGTGTTGACTTACCAGCATCGGGGTGGGCAATGACTGCGAACGTGCGGCGACGGTGGGCCTCTGCGCGGGTACCAGTAGACGTGCTCATAAGTGCTCAAGCGTAGTCGCAAGGCGGGGGAGATAGACAACCGGAGGCAGGTAGGGTGAGAAGCGGCGGTGCTATAGTCGCCGCGGTTGGGAAAGAATTAGGTCAACGTAACGCAACACTGTGAGGTTTGTGATGAAAGTCGGAATCGTGCTCGGATCCATTCGCCAAGGCCGCTTCGGCGAGCAAGTTGCCCACTGGGTCGCTGAAGCCGCTGCGAACAGCCCCGACATCACCTACGAGATCCTTGACCTCCAGGAGTTTCAAGTCCCGCTGCTCGACACGGCGACGCTACCAGGGGGCGCGAACAAACAGTACGCCGACGAGCGCGTTACCGCCTGGTCTCGCGCAGTCGATAGTTGCGACGGCTACATCTTTGTTACACCTGAGCACAACCATTCCGTGCCCGGCGCGATGAAGAACGCCTACGACAGCCTTAGCGATGAGTGGGCCATGAAGCCCGTCGCATTCGTTGGGTACAGCGCCGACGGCGCGATTCGCGCGGTGGAGCACTGGCGGCAGATCGTCGCAAACTTTTCGATGTTCGACGTGCGCAACCAAGTTGCCCTTTCACTTTTCGACGACGCCACCAACGGCACCCTCACCCCGCGCCCGCAGAAGAACACAGACCTGACGAAGATGCTGAATGCGCTGGAACAGTTTTTGCGTCACCACCACGCTTCCCAGTAGGAGAGCCGGGTTAGCTGCGCGGGTGGATCTCGTTTTGCGCTTGCGCGAGCCCGGTGCTGGTGATTGCGTGGACGGCATCGGCAGCTAACGCGATTGCGTCAGTGGGGGTGGTTGTGAATTCCGCAAGCACCCAATCGGGGATAGCGATGCCGCTTGCTTTCGGCGGCCTGCCGATGCCGACGCGCACCCGCACGTAGTCGCGCGTCCCGAGCTCCTGCGTGAGCGACTTCAACCCGTTGTGGCCGTTCTCGTTGCCGCCCTGCTTCAAACGAACCTTGCCCGGAGGCAGGTCCAGCTCGTCGTGGACGATCACGATCCGCTCCGGGGGAAGGTTGTAGCGCGTGGCGAGCGGAGCGATGGCCTTGCCGGACTCGTTCATGTAGGTGTGCGCGCGGGCGTAGGCCACACCGTCCTTCACCGCGAACGAGTAATCGCGACCTGCGATGACCGGAAGCGATTTCGCGAGCGCGTCCACAACGAGGTAGCCGACGTTGTGTCGCGTCCGCTCGTACTCGGTACCAGGATTGCCCAGCCCAACCACGAGCCAGTCGATGCTCTCAGGGGCGGGGTTGGCGCGCTTGAAGCGGCGGAAGAAGTTCAACACGGAGGCTAGTGTAAGGCAAAACCCCTCGATTCTCACGGTGGGAGCCGTTAGCGTATGGGTATGCAGCTACCGAAGATTATTGCGGCTCCGATGGCGGGAGGACCCTCCACGCCGGCCCTTGTAAACGCCGTGACGTTTGGGTTCCTTGCGTTTGGGACCTGTAGCGTCGCGCAGGCCCGCGAAGAACTTGCGGAGGTCAACGGCAACTTTGGCGTGAACTTCTTCATGCCACAGCAGATTGCGCCCGATCAGCGTGACGTCCGCGCGCTGGCCGCGGAACTTGGGGTGGAGGTGCCGGATGTTGACTTGAGCTGTGGCTTCGAGGATAAGTTTGCGATTGCGCTCGAGGCTGGCCCTGCAGTGGTCTCCTCGACGTTCGGGTGTTTTTCCGAGCACGAAATTCAACGCGCACACAACGCCGGCGCGCAGGCCTGGGCGACCGTCACCAACGAAGAAGAAGCGAAGGTTGCCGTCGCGCGTGGCGTTGACGCACTTGTGGTGCAAGGAATTTCTGCAGGAGGCCACCGCGCAACGTGGTCGCCGAACGACACTCCAGACCCGCGGGACACTCCGGAGCTCGTCCGCGCGCTCAAGGGCATTGGGGTACCAATCATCGCCGCCGGGGGCGCGCGGACCCCTGAGGAAGTCGACCTCCTCATTGATGCCGGTGCCGTGGCGGTCTCCTGCGGCAGCGTCTTCCTCCTGTCGGGCGAAGCCGGAACGAGCCCACGCAACCGAGAGCTTCTCCAAAGCGATCGACCAGCGGTGGCCAGCAGGGCGTTCAGCGGACGGGTCGCCCAGGGCATCCAGAGCGCATTCACGGTGGCACACCCAGATTTGCCACCGCTGTACCCCTACCTGCGCCCCATGACCTTGAACAATGACTACTGCCTAGTCGGTGCCCGCCGAGGCACCTTGCCTACGGGGCCCGCGGCGGCCGTGGAAGCGTGGATGGCAGGTACCGGCAAACTCCGTTAACCCTGCGCGTGGGCGATGAACGCGTCGGCCGCATCGGCAACAGCAATCGCGACATCGATCTGCTCTTTCGCCGCGAACTGGCGCAGCACGTAGTCCGCCGGCGGCATCTTGCCAGGCGGGCGTCCAATCCCGACCGCGAGCTTGTTGTAGTTCTTGCCGTTTTTCAGCTTCGACAGCGACTGGGTCACTGACTTCAGCCCGTTATGCCCGTGGTCGCCTCCGCCGGTGCGCAGCTTCACCTCTCCCAACGGAAGGTCAAGCTCGTCGTGGACCACGTACAGGTCCGCGGGGGAGGCGTCGAAGTAGTCAAGCAGCGCCTTGACCGGGCCGCCGGACACGTTCATGTAGCTATGCGTACGTGCCAGGACTACTCGACGGTCCGCCAGAAGCCTGCCTGCGGCGAGCTCCGCAACCTGGGTATTCGTGCGCTTGTGCAGCGCAAGCGTTGCCGGCGACATCGTTGCTCTGCCCGCGAGCTCCTCAATAACAGACACGCCTACGTTATGGCGCGTTCCTTCGTATTTCGGGCCAGGGTTTCCAAGGCCTACGACGATGATTGGTGAAGCAGTCATTCCCACATCATAGGCAAAGACAGCAAAACGCCCCGTTCGCATGTGGAACGGGGCGTCGAAACGTTGTGAAACGCAGCGGGAGGATTACTCAGCTTCCTCAGTGGACTCTGCGCCAGCTTCAGCGCCGCCCTCTTCAGCTTCCTCAGCTGCAGCCTCGAGATCCTCGTCAACCTGCTCGTAGGTGAAGTTCACCAGCAGGTGATCCGGAGCGGACACCAGCTCAGCGCCCTCAGGCAGCGTGACGTCGGCAGCGGTGATGAGGTCGCCGATCTCCTTGCCATCGATGTTGACCTCGATCTCGTCCGGGATGTTCAGAGCGTCGATCTCGATCTCGATCAGGTCGGACTCGACCAGGACGACTGCGTCTGGGTGAGCCTCGCCGACAGTGACAACAGGGACCTCGACGACAACCTTCTCGCCGCGCTTAATGCCGAGCAGGTCGATGTGGTCGATATCGAGGGTGATCACGTTCTGGTCGATGTGCTTGACCATCGCGAGCAGCTTCTCGCCGTCGAGCTCCAGCTCAACAATGGCGTTGACGCCCTCGTTGCGCACGATGGAGGTCATCTCGATGCGGTCGACAGAGAAGTGGATGTTGTCGATGCCAGCTTCGTAGAGAACGCCCGGGATACGGCCGTCGCGACGCAGGCGACGTGCAGCGCCCTTGCCGAACTCTTCGCGCTTCTGACCTGGGACAACAACTGGGGTAATAGCCATGTTTGTGACTCCTTTTGTAATTGGGCCACAAAAAACCTGTGACCACTGAACGGACAAATTGCTCGTCGAGTGATCACAGGCCAAAGTCTGAGATACATATCGCGTCGATAACGGCCAAAATCAGCCCTCGCCGAGACCCAGCTAGCTTAGGTTTCGACGCCCACCATTGTCAAGCGCCCGCCAGGCGGCAGTGCACGCATTGGTTTCTTCCTCGTTTGTCACCGTAATACGGATGCCTTCATCAAAGGCGCGAACAAGCACCCCGTGCGAAGCAAGCTGCGCCGCCAGATCCTGTGGTGATTCGTTCAAACTCTCTGCCGGAACCCACACGAAATTCGCCTCGGAGTGGGGAGTACCGTATGCAGCGAAGAACTCCTGCAGCCGCTCACGCTGCGCGCGCGTCCGGGCGACGCGGTCGTGGAGCTCGTCTTGTGAAGACAAGGAAGCAAGCGCACCGACCTGTGCCACCGAGCTCACACTAAACGGAACGGCGACCTTATTCAGCGCATCGATCGTCTCCTCCTGGCCGAACGCGTAGCCAACGCGCGCTCCGGCCAGCCCATACGCCTTGGAAAAGGTCCTAAGGCACACAACGTTGGGATACACCTGAATTTCATCGACACCGCGCGGGGAGTCGGTAGCTGCGTTGTATTCGAAGTAGGCCTCGTCCAGCGCGACGATAACGTCTTGAGGGACGCGGGCCATGAAGTCAGCCCACTCGCGCTCCGTGATCGTGGTGCCCGTCGGGTTATTCGGGTTGCACACAAACACCAGGGAAGTTCGTGGGGTAATTGCATCCGCCATCGCTGGCAAATCCATCCGGTGGTCAGCCGTCAATGGCACTGCAACCGGCGTAGCTCCCGCGATCTGAGCGAAAATCGGGTACGCCTCGAACGACCGCCATGGGAAGACGACCTCGTTGCCCGGCTGCGAGGTCATGGTAACCAGCTGCTGGCACAGCGCTGAAGACCCGGTGCCGACAGCGACCTGCTCCGACCGCACGCCGAGCAAGGCAGCAATCGCCTCGCGCAGTTGCATCGCACCCATGTCCGGGTAGCGGTTCACCGACCGCAGTGACTGTGCCATCGCCTCCTCTACTGCGGGCAGTGGGCCTTCAGCAATCTCATTGGAGGAAAGCTTCACCGCACGCTCGTTCCTCTGGCCGGGGACGTAGGACGGAAGGCTATCGAGATCTTTGCGAATCAACTCGGATGCTCCTTGAGTAGAGAATAGAAAATTTTAGGCGCGCGACTTCGGCTTCAACGCCCAAATGATTGAAAGCGCGATCACCCAGCCGATCAGAGCGAACAGGCCGGTGCGGTAATCAGGCAGAAACGCCATCAGGACCAGGACCAGGATGAAAAACCCTGCACAGATCCAGTTTGCCACTGGGTACCACGGAGCGCGGAACGACACATCGGGGTGCGTCTTCCGGAAGTTCAGGTGCGCGAAGCACACAGCAGCCCAAGTAATCAGCTCGGAGCCGACGATGATGGCAAGCAGGATGGCGAACACACGACCCTCAAAGAAGTAGTTCATGAAGACCACAATGCCCATCAGCGAACCGTTGAACAGCAGAGCTCGAAGCGGCAACCCCTTTTTGGTCGTTGCGGCGAAAAATGAAGACGCCTGGCCATTGCGCGCGAGATCGCGCAGCATGCGGCTTCCTGAGTACGTCATTGTGTTACACACTGACGCAACCGCTACCAAAATGACAAGGTTGAGCAAGTGCGCGGCGCCGTCGATTCCCACGGAGGAGAGCACCCTGACGAACGGGCTGGCGGAAATATCCTGTTCGTCCCACGGCGCGAGCAGCAAGATGACGCTCATGCCACCGATGTAGAAGACCAGAATGCGCCAAATAACAGAGTTCACTGCGCGTGGGATCGTCTTCTCCGGGTGCTCCGTCTCGCCAGCAGCGGTACCGATCGACATGATGCCACCGAATGTAAAGGTCACCGCTACCAGGGAGAACAGCACACCAGATGCGCCATTCGGGAAGAATCCGCCGTGGACAAAGAGGTTGCCAAAACCGACTGCTGGCTCCGGACCAAGACCAAGCACCAGCACAACGCCCAGAATGATCATCAGGATCAGCGCAATGACCTTAAACAGTGAGAGCCAGTACTCGGCCTCTGCGAACACGCTCACGCGTGCTGCGTTCACAAGCATCACAACGACAAGCGTGACAAGCGCAGTGAGCCAGTGTGGAATGTCAGGGAACCAGAAGTCGAGGAAGGTGCCCATCGCGGTGAGCTCAATCATGCCCACCACGATGGTTGTAAACCACCAGTTCCACCCCGTGATAAACCCGGCGCGCGGGCCGATAAACTCACGAGCATAGGCCGCGAACGAGCCTGAGACAGGATGCGCTACTGCCATCTCGCCGAGCATGCGCATCAGCAGATAGACGATGAACCCGACAATTAAAAATGTGAGCAGGACCGCTGGGCCCGCATAGCTAATGGATTCCGCAGAACCAAGAAACAGGCCAGTTCCGATACAGGAACCGAATGCGATCATCTGCAGCTGGCGGTTTTTCACCTTGCGCTGCAGGCCACCATCGCTGGTGACTTGGTGTTGTTCATCGCCGCTCATTGGCGTACTCCTTGCGATAAAGATTGCCGGATAGCCGGAGGCTTCCTCACACATTAATCAATTGCGTGTGTCAGACAACCGTTGGGTGTGCACAAAGAACCCCCTTGACGCCGCTTCGCGGGGAAGCGCGCAAGGGGGAGATCCCGAAAGTGAGGCGTAAGGCTATGCCTGTCCCTCGAAGAGGGTTGTTACCGAGCCATTTTCGAAAATCTCGTGAATGGTCTTTGCCAGCAGCGGAGCGATGGAAAGCACGGTGAGGTTCTTCCAGCCTTCGGTGCTCTGCGGAAGCGTGTCGGTCGTGATCACTTCCTCCGCGCCACAGTCGCTCAGACGCTCACGTGCCGGGTCAGAGAAGACACCGTGGGTACACGCGATGACGACCGACTTCGCGCCGGCCTTCTTCAGCACGCCGACCGCACCTGCGATGGTGCCACCGGTATCAATCATGTCGTCCATCAGGATGCAGTCTTTGCCGTCGACGTCGCCGACAACGCGGTTGGAGACGACCTTGTTCGCGGCGTCGATGTCTCGAGTCTTGTGCACGAACGCCATCGGGGCATCACCCAACATATTGGCCCACTTCTCAGCCGACTTCACGCGGCCAGCGTCAGGGGAGACCACCACGAGGTTGTCCATCGGGTACTTGGACTTGATGTAGTCCACCAGGATTGGCTGAGCGTGCATGTGGTCGACCGGGCCATCGAAGAAGCCCTGGATCTGATCCGTGTGCAGATCCACGGACACGATGCGGTCTGCGCCGGCAGCGGTGAGCAGGTCAGCAACCAGGCGGGCGGAGATAGGCTCGCGGCCGCGGTGCTTCTTGTCCTGGCGGGCGTACGGGTAGAACGGCAGAATCGCGGTGATGCGCTTTGCGGAACCACGCTTGAGTGCATCAATCATGATGAGCTGCTCCATCAGCCACTTATTCAGCGGCTGCGCGTGCGACTGCATCACAAAGCAGTCCGAGCCACGCACGGACTCTTCGAAGCGGACAAAGATTTCACCATTCGCAAAATCGCGCGCGGTGGTCGGTACCAACTCGATGTTCAGACACTTTGCGACGGCCTCCGCAAGCTCAGGGTGGGCGCGTCCAGTAAATAGCTTGAGGTCTTTTTGGCTTTCCGTGGAATATCCAGTCATGGTGATCCTTTAGTTCTCGCGTGCTTTCTTTGCAGCATTCGCTGCGTCCGTACCCGGGCGGTTGGCCTCAACCCAACCTTCGATGTTGCGCTGATGGCCTTCCTTGATGGCCAGCGCACCCGCCGGCACATCCTTTGTTACCACCGTACCTGCGCCAGTGTACGCGCCATCGCCTACGGTTACTGGCGCTACGAACATCGTGTCCGAGCCAGTTCGGCAGTAGTCACCGATCGTGGTGTGGTGCTTCTGGACGCCGTCGTAGTTGGCGAACACAGACGATGCGCCGATGTTGGACTCGCGGCCAACGGTGGCGTCGCCAATGTAGGTCAGGTGTGGCACCTTTGAGCCTTCACCAATCTTTGCGTTCTTGGCTTCGACGAATCCGCCGAGCTTGCCATTCGCGCCAAGTTCGGTGCCTGGGCGGATGAACGTGAATGGGCCGACGTTCGCATTCGCGCCGATGACGGAGAGGGAGCCCTGCGTGCGGACAACCTGTGCACCCTCGCCGACCTCCATGTCCGTCAAGGTGGTATCTGGGCCGATGGTCGCGCCGTTGCCAATCACGGTTGAGCCCCACAGCTGTGTGTTTGGCTGAATGATGACGTCCTGGCCGATCTCAACATCCACGCCGATCCATGTCGTAGCAGGGTCGACGACAGTGGCGCCGGCGCGCATGGCGCGCTCGACCAGGCGACGGTTGAGTTCCTTGCCGGCCTCGGCGAGCTGCACGCGGTCGTTCACGCCGGCCAACTCGCGAGGGTCCTTCGCCACGTAGGCGCTGACGGCTTTGCCGTCGCCGCGCGCGATGCCGAGTACGTCGGTGATGTAGAGCTCGCCCTGCGCGTTGTTGGCGTCGATGCGGGTCAGCGCATCGCGCAGGACCGCGGCATCGAAGGCGAACACGCCGGAGTTGACCTCACGGACCTTCTTCTGTTCCTCGTTAGCGTCCTTTTCTTCCACGATTTCCAACACGTTGCCGGAAGCGTCGCGGATGATGCGGCCGTAGCCAGTTGGGTTGTCGAACTCGAGCGACAGCACGGTGACGGCGGCGCTGGTGGCTTTGTGGGCGTCGATAAGCTCGGTGATTGTCGATGGCTGCAACAGCGGCACATCACCGTTCGTAACAACGACAGTGCCCTCGAAGTCTGGGATGACCTCAAGCCCGCACTGCACCGCGTGGCCCGTGCCGTTTTGCTCCTCCTGCACTGCCTGCTTGATGCTGCGCCCCATCTCCTCGGCGATGGCATCGACGGCGGGGGAGACCTGGTCGCGCTGGTGGCCGACAACCGCGACGAGCTCCTGCGGGCCTACCGCGTTGGCTGCGTGCAGCGAGTGCGCGAGCAGACTGCGTCCGCCAATCTCGTGCAGTGTTTTCTGGATGCTGGACTTCATGCGCGTGCCCGCACCTGCGGCGAGGACTACGACGGCGCATTCAGGATGATTTACCACTGAACGGGTACTCCTTAATTCATCGGTGAATGAGGTATAAAACCAACTGCACAACAGCATAACGCGCTACGCGCGCGAGTTTGCAGACACATCCTTCAAACCTGCCGCGCGCCACACACCCACCGCGCCGACTGCGGCCAGGAACAGCAGCGTTGCCTCAGGTCCAAGGGTCGAAACCGCCGATGAAATCGCACCGACGATCAGCAGGACGATCCCCATCGCTGTGTTCGCGGCGCCGGTGATCATCGTGCGTCGATCACCCTCCGCCATGTCCACGAGGTAGGTCTTTCGGCCCACGCGCACCGTCGTGTGCGCCAAGTTGACCAGGAAAAACCCGATTGGCATGATCCAGCGGTTGACCTCGGGAGCAAGCCAGTGCCCGGACATCACCAAGAGCACGAGCACGACGGATGCGGTGCCAGCAGCCCACGCCATCGCGTTTTTCGACGACTTATCCGCCCACATACCGGAGACCTTTCCACCAACGAGTGCTGCGCCACCCGATGCCAGGATGAAGCCGCCGAGTGAGGAAAGGTTCGTGCCCTGTTGCTGGGCCAGCACGACAATAAATGGCGTCGATAAGGCGGTGACCAGCATGAGGGAGCGAACGATGAGGAACTTCTGCAGGTCCCTGTCGTCCTTAATCAGGTCCCACGTTTGGCGTGCCCACCCCTTGCTGGAGGCCTCCGAGGGTTCCTCTTCAGGCTCCTTAATGGTGCGGAAGACTAAGGAGGCGAACGCCCAGGTAGAGGCGCCCGTCGCAAGGAGCGTCACGAGTACCCACCGAGGTAGGTCATTCGGGAGAATTGCGAACAGGACACCGATCGCGAGGGTGACGGCGCCAGACAGCGCAGTCGCTCGCCCCGTGATGAGACCACGGCGACCCTTCGATACGGTTCGTCCCTGCACATCTTTGCCTGAGATTGAACACAGCGCACGGAAGATCGAGAGCGCTGCAAGCAGGATGACAACCGCAACGCCTAAGGCAGCGCCACTGAGCAGCGCCGCAGAGAGCGCGATCAGACCAGCTGATGCGGCCTGGCCCCACGAACCAACCAACCACACCCATTTTCGCGAACGCTGCGACGTGACCCAGGGGCTCAACGCGGCTTGCGGCAGCATTGAACCTGATTCTCGGATCGGTACCAAGAATGCCGTGAACAGGGCTGGTACCCCGGCAGCTGTGAACAGCCACGGTAATACTGTCTTTGCGGCAACGATTTGGTCACCGATTCCCTGCAAGCCGTTGGCCCACACGAATCTGCGTGCGTTGTACTCCTCGTGAGACGTCATACCAAAGATAGTAGGGTCGGCAGCAGACTTTATACATTCGGATGAGGAGAACCAATGGCTTCGGCACGTGCCAACCGCAACGTCATCAGCAGAAGGACATTCTTCAAAGGGGCACTGTTAACGCAGGTAGCAGTGCTGGCAGCGTGCGCCGGGGAAGGTCCGGGCGGGGTGCGCTCCGGGCAGGCGACGCCCGCGGGTGCTGACGCCGAGTCCCGCCCGCTGCCCATCCCGCCGCTGGAACAGGGCACGCTTAACGGCACCACGCGCAGCTTTGAACTCACCGCGCAGCAAGGCGAGTACGAAATCGTACCCGGCACCATGACGAAGACCTGGGGCTTCAATGGCCCATGGCTTGGGCCCACGCTCTACATGCGCCAAGGTGAAACGATCGAGATGAAGGTGAACAACGAGCTCGACGAGCCGACGGTGGTCCACTGGCACGGTCTCCACCTGCCCGCGGCGGCTGATGGCGGTCCGGCCCTCATCTTTGATCCTGGCGCGAGCTGGGAACCGACCTGGCAGGTCGAACAGGCGGCGTCTACCTGCTGGTACCACCCGCACCCGCACGAGATTTCCGCGCTGCACGCGTACCGCGGCCTCGCCGGGGGCATTGTCGTTGCCGACGACGCTTCCGACGCGCTCGGCCTGCCGCAGGAATACGGTGTCGACGACATCCCCGTCATCATCACCGATGCGAAATTCACTGAGGATGGCCAACTCGACGAAACCATCGACCCAACCTATGGTCTCCTCGGGACAACGCCGCTGGTGAACGGTATCACGAAGCCGCGCTTTGAGGCGTCGACAAGCCGTGTTCGACTTCGCATCTTCAACGGTGCAACGATGCGCTTCCACCATCTCAGCCTCGGCGTGCCGTTCAACATCATCGCGACAGATCAGGGGCTTCTCGACGCCCCCATCGAAGCCGACGCGGTCCTGCTAAGTCCAGGCGAGCGTGTGGAGATCATCGTGGACCTCGAAGCCGGCAAGGACCTCATGTTGCGCAGTGACGGCGTCCCGAACGGCGGAGGCCTCCCCGACGAGGAAGTCGCCAACGGGTTTGGCTTGCAGGACACTTTCGATTTGCTCGAGATCAAAGCCCCAGCAAACGACACCGCGCTTGCCACGCTGCCGACGCAGCTCATCCCCGTGATCCGCCCTAATGTCGCTGGTGCGCCGGAGCGCGAATTCCGGCTCAACGGCTTCCAAATCAATGAGCAGTCCATGGACATGGAACGCGTCGACTTTGTGATCGACCACAACGGCCCTGAAATCTGGCACGTGACCAACGAAAACTCCGACTGGCCGCACAACTTCCACGTACACAATGCCAGGTTCCTGGTGGACAAGGTGGACAACGGCGAGGTTGCTTTCACCGAAGGCTGGCACGACACGATCTATGTACCGCCACTGTCAACCGTCACCCTCATTGTGGAGTTCGGCTGGCACCCGGATCCGACCTTGGCGTACATGTACCACTGCCACATGCTCTTCCACGAAGATGAAGGGATGATGGGGCAGTTCGTCATGGTTGAGCCTGGGCAGAAGGCGAACCTGCGGCCGATGCCGGAGGGGCATCACCACTAGGCTAAGTTCCAGGAAGACCACGACCTGAAAAGGTTTAAGAATTACTTGGAAGCTTTGCCTCCGCGAATGGCGTCTAACTTCCGTTGTAAGTCAGGGGAACCTGCCGAGACGATGCGCTGCAGCATTTGTTGGTTGCCTTGCATACGGCGTTTGTTTCTGGCTTCGTGCTCCGCAGCGATTTCCCAAAACTTTGTCGTGTTTATTAGATGCTTTGGAGAGCACTTCAATGAGTGATCGGTTGAATTGCTCCAAATAATCGAGTTGCTGGAGGGCGAACAGCGCTTGAACACATCTCTACAGAGGTCGACCGACCAAGCAAATTGTGACCGTTCTGCGAAGTGGTAGTCTGTGAGCCGTCCGAGCAACGCACACGTCCAGTCAGCAAACTGGATAGTTCCGTATAAGTGACTGTCGGCCTGAATCGGAACTTCAATGATGCTGCGGTTATCTTTGTTGGTTTTGCTGTAAATAGTTTTGCCAAGTGTTGCGACCGCACGTTCACGGTTGTCCGTATCAGTTGCATCCATGATGACCAGCAGCTCTTCATTGGCTTTCGTCGCTATCCTGCCAAGCCTATTGATGGCTTGGATCAAACAATGTTCCTCGCGCTCTTGAGAAGTCTCTTTAGTGACGCTGACTGGGCCAATTGGCTTCTCTTGTCCAAAGAAGAAGAGTTGACCACCAAGATTTCCCAGTTTTCGGTACAGCCTCTTAGTCGCTGGGTTGATTTCATCCTTGTACTCGCGGATATTCGCGGTGGTAAAGAGTGCTGATCCCTTCTTTTCCCACCGTCTTGGATGCGCATTAGCTTGCGTAATTTCCCAGTCAAGAAGCTGTTCTTTTACGTACTCAAAATAGCCACCAAATTGCCGAACGCTGTGCGACGGTATCAAATACCCGGCATAACCAAATACTGGGTGTGTATTAAACTTTTTGGGTTAAGCGACAAAATGTGTGCTTTTTTGGATATGGATTCCAGGTCCTGCCTGGGCCTACGGCGGGACAGTGCTCGTTGAATCGGGATTCCCTGCCGTAGACCGGAAGGTCCACCACTTCAGGCGTTGGATGTGCTATGACAGCAGACTGTTAAACCAGCTGCATGCCAACTCAACACAGAAAGAGAAAACACAACAGGCCCCTATGCCCGGCATGCGAACACACCGCCACAAAAATGGGCACCACATCCAGCGGAAAACAGCGATGGCGCTGCACAGACTGCGGGCACACCTTCACCAACCCCAACACAGCCAAGACCAGCGCATATCGGTTTGCCATCTTCATTGACTGGATCACCAACCAGCGTCCCCTCGACGCTGTCGCTGCTACCTTCCTGGCACGTATTTCCCGTGGCCGCACCATCCGCGAGTTCTGCCTCGGTGTCATGCTGATCCCGGCAGGCCTGTCCACCGTGTGGTTCGCAATCTTCGGTGGTACTGCGATCAAATTCGAGCAGGACGGTCGTTCCATTTACGGCGAGGGCACCTCGGAAGAGCAGCTCTTCAACCTGCTGCACCAGCTGCCAGGTGGCTTCTACATTGGTATTTTCGCGGTGATCCTGCTGGGTACGTTCTTTATTACTTCGGCGGACTCTGCGTCGACTGTGATGGCGTCGATGTCGCAGAACGGTAAGTCGGATGCGAACCCGTGGATCGCAGCGGTCTGGGGCCTTGGTACGGCGTTCGTCGGTCTGACGCTGCTGATCGCCGGCGGCTCTGACGCGCTGGGTGCGCTGCAGTCGGTGACGATTGTCGCAGCAACGCCGTTCTTACTCATCCTGATCTTGCTGATGTTCGCGATTGTGAAGGACGTGTCCAACGACACTATTTACCTGGACAAGAAGGAACAGGATCGCTTCAACCGCCAGTTGGCTATTGAACGCCGTATGCACCGCGACCAGCTCGAGCTTGATAGGAAGAAGGAGCAGGTCAAGCGCATGTTGCGTCCGCGTAACTAAGCTCTGACATCCTGCGGTGAATACCGCTCATGGCCCCGATATGACCCGAAACATGGGTTGTGTCGGGGCCATAACTTATGCTTAAGGGCATGACTTCTGCGAAGACTCAAAAAAATATCCTTGTGTGCGTTGCGTGGCCATATGCGAACGGCCCCCGCCACATCGGCCACGTAGCTGGTTTCGGGGTACCTTCTGACGTGTTTGCGCGCTATCAGCGCATGGCTGGCAACAACGTCCTGATGGTCTCCGGCACCGACGAACACGGGACCCCGCTGTTGGTGCAGGCGGACAAGGAAGGCGTGAGCGTCAAGGAGCTCGCAGACCGCTACAACGAACAGATCGTGCACGACTTGGCCGGTTTGGGTCTGTCCTACGACCTGTTTACTCGCACGTCGACTCGTAACCACTATGCCGTGGTGCAGCAGCTGTTTAAGGGACTGTACGCCAACGGTTACATGATCAAGGAGACAACGCAGGGCGCGATCTCTCCTTCGAATGGCCGTACGCTGCCGGACCGCTACATTGAGGGCACCTGTCCAATCTGCGGCGCGACTGACGCTCGTGGTGACCAGTGCGATACCTGCGGTAACCAGCTCGACCCAGCAGACCTGATCAACCCTGTCTCCAAGATCAACGGCGAGACGCCGAAGTTTGTTGAGACCGAGCACTTCATGCTGGATCTCCCAGCACTGCACGACGCGTTGAAGACGTGGCTGAGCACCCGCGAGAAGTGGCGCCCGAACGTGCTGAAGTTCTCGTTGAACCTCTTGGAGGACATGCGTCCGCGCGCAATGACGCGTGACATCGACTGGGGCATCCCTATCCCGGTCGAGGACTGGCAGGACAACCCATCGAAGAAGCTCTATGTATGGTTTGACGCGGTGGTCGGCTACTTGTCTGCCTCGATTGAGTGGGCGGAGCGAAGCGGTAACCCGGATGCGTGGAAGACGTTCTGGCAGGACCCAGAAACGGCGAGCTACTACTTCATGGGCAAGGACAACATCACGTTCCACTCACAGATCTGGCCAGCGGAGCTGCTCGGCTACGCGGGCAAGGGCTCGCATGGTGGACAGGAACACGAGCTGGGCACCCTGAATCTTCCGACTGAGGTTGTGTCCTCGGAGTTCCTGACCATGTCCGGTTCGAAGTTCTCGTCTTCGAAGGGCGTAGTCATCTATGTCAAGGACTTCCTGAAAGAGTTCGGTGCGGACCCGTTGCGCTACTTCATTGCGGTGGCCGGACCGGAGAACAACGACACGGACTTCACCTGGGACGAGTTCGTGCGCCGCGTGAACAACGAGCTGGCGAACGGCTGGGGCAACTTGGTCAACCGCACGGTGTCGATGGCGCACAAGAACTTCGGCGAGGTTCCAGAACCAGGAGAGCTCGCCGAAGTGGACGAGAAAATCCTTGAATTGGCGGAATCCACGTTTGTTTCCGCAGGCAAGGACTTGGCTGAGGCTCACTTCAAGAGCGCGATCACCAAGATCATGCACGTGGTCGGGGAGACCAACGCGTACATCGCGGACCAGGAGCCGTGGAAGCTCGCGAAGGATCCGGACCAGCGCACTCGTCTGGCGACGGTTCTGTGGACCGCACTGCAGGTGGTCAGCGACTGCAATGCGATGCTGACCCCGTTCCTGCCACACACGGCGCAGAAGGTACACGAGACCCTCGGCCGGACTGGTGTGTGGGCCGCAGAGCCGTCCATCGTTGAGGTTCGCGATGATGCTGACTACGATCTCGTCGGCGTCGGCCTGCCGGAGCGCGGCCAGACCTACCTCACCATCACCGGCGATTACTCCGAGCAGCAGGCGACATGGAAGCGCGTGCCAATGGAGCCCGGCGTGGCACTGTCGAAGCCGAAGCCACTGGTGGCGAAGCTCGATCCGGAGCTCGGGGAGACCGGCCCGGAGTGGGCGCCTGTGCAGTAACGCTGCGGCAGCGCTAGAGTGCTTCGAGTGTTTGCTCTTGTACTTTTCGTCGCTGTCATTAGTGCCTCACTGAATTTGCGTGCGGGCATTGCCTCCGTCGGGTCTGTACTTGACCAGGTCATCGCATACTATGACGCCCCGGCATGGGTCGGTGGCGTCATCACGGCGATCCCCGGCACGCTCTTCTTCCTGGTCGGTATCTGTGCGGTACCGATTGCGCGGCGGTTTGGCCTCACCCCCGTCATTCTTGGCGCTGCGGGGTTGCTGACCGCGGGCTTGGGGTTACGCCCCTTCGCACCCGATATCGCGATGTTCTTACTCGCGACGGTGGGCGCGGCCGGCGCCATCGCACTTATGAACGTGTTGCTGCCTGCGTGGATCAAGCAGCATGGCGGGCGCTACATCGTCGCCCTGACCACGGTGTACTCCGTAACCCTGGGCTTATCGTCGGCGGCTGGCCCGCTCAGCGCGTTGGTGACATCCTCGTGGCAGTCGGCACTCGGCCTGTGGGCGGTGACGGCTGTCGTGCAGCTGGCAGTTTGGGTATTTGTGCTCTTCAAGTTCGGGAGGGACATCCCCGGGAGCAAGGCTTCGACCCCGCAGGACGGCGCGGTTGCTACGCCAGAGGCGCCGGTGTGGAAGTCGCTCACTGCGGTGGCCTTGATGCTCTTCTTCGGGTTGCAGTCAACCAGCGCGTATATCCAGATGGGGTGGTTGCCCGCCATTTTCATTGACGCCGGGGTTGCCCCTTCCACCGCAGCCACGGGACTGGGGCTGCTTGGCGCGGTAGGCATGGTTGGTGGGCTTGTGCTGCCGACGGTCATCTCTCGCGCGCGGACGCTGACGCCGCTGGTGGTGCTGTTTGCGCTCTCGACAGCCACTGGGTATCTCGGTTTGTACTTCGCACCGGCAGCATCACCGCTGGGCTGGAGCTTCCTCCTGGGCTTCGGCGGGTGCTGCTTCCCGCTAGCAATCGCACTGATCCCGGCGCGCACACGCGACCCGCTAGTCACTGCACGGCTGTCGGGTTTTGTGCAGCCGGTCGGGTACGTGCTCGCGGCAACGGGGCCGCTGCTCATTGGCGTGGCCTATGGGCGGATCGGGGAGTTCCAGCCGATCCTGATCGCGTTAGTCATCATGGCGTTGGTCATGGGGGCTGTTGGCATCGTGGCGGCGCGTCACGTCGTTATTGACGACGAGCTTAGTGTTGCAAGCCGCTGAGGAACTGCTCCAGGAACGTGGTGAGTTTGCCGGTTGCGTCGTCGTCGAAGCGGGCGTCGACAACCATGATGGGGGCGGTGTATTTGGGGGAGTTGGGGTCGGCATCGCGGACGACGACGAGGTCCGTGCCGTAGTCATCTTTCAGGAGTTTCCAGGTAAATCCGTAGTCGCGGACGAATGCGTCGCCGAGGGCGGTGCCGACGATACGGGCTGTGTCGCCGCGCGGGTAGCTGCGTTGTGCGTCGCGGGGAAGTGCAAGGAAATCCTCGAGTAACCCTTCGAACCGCTCGATGATTACTCGTGCAGGGCCATTGAGCCCCTGCGCCGCTGCCTCGGCGAGTGCGTTGTCGATGCTGGTTTGGGTCTGTGCGTCAATCGCGTGGAATGTCATAGGCTCTATCGTATGAGCAAAAAGAAACCTCGCCCGACACCAGTACCAGCAGCCCCTATACCAGGGCTTATCGACGCCCACACCCACCTGGCCTCTACCGGAGCCGCCACGCAGGCGGATATCGATGCGATTATGGAGCGTGCGTTGAGTGCCGGTGTGGAGCGGGTATGCACCGTGGGCGATGGGCTCGCGGAAGCAGAGCAGGCGCTTGCTGCCGCGCACATGCATGAGGGCGTGTTCGCAGCGTGCGCGATCCATCCGACGCGAGCCGCCGAGCTCGACGACTCGGTGCGGGAACGGCTTACGCAGATGGCGTCGGATGCTCGGTGCGTTGCGGTGGGGGAGACAGGCATCGATACGTATTGGATCCGCCACGACGCCGAGAACACCGCTGACCTTGCCACGCAAGAAGAAGCGTTTCGTTGGCACATTCAGCTCGCCGTGGACTCCGGCAAGGCATTGATGATCCATAACCGTGAGGGGGATGCGGACATGATGCGGATTCTCGCGGATGCGCCGAAACCGGAGCATGTGATTTTGCACTGCTTCTCCTCACCCCTTGACGTGGCGCGGGAGGCGATTGAGCGTGGCTATGTGCTCTCCTTTGCTGGCAACGTTACGTTTAAGCGCAATGAGGAGCTGCGGGAGGCGGCGGCTCTGGCGCCGGTGGGCCAGCTGCTCATCGAAACCGATGCGCCGTATATGACCCCGGAGCCGTTTCGAGGTTCGCGCAATGAGCCATCGCTGATTGGGCATACGGCACACGTGGTTGCGCAAGCTCGGGGAGTGGACGTCGAGACGCTGGCGAGCGAGGTATCCGCTACCTTCGATCGCGTCTATGGTCTGGGATGATGCTGTGCACGTGTCCGGGAACACACTGGGCGCAAGTAAGCGTTGTCCCAGGTCGGCTGTGAGTGGTGTGAATCGCGTGGCGCGAGTGAACGTGTCCACCATGGTGTGCAAACATGTGCTGGTAAAACGGTAGAAGTTACCGTATTGTTATCGAAGTATTATTTCGTGACAAAGGGGAATGACGCTTTATGGGCTCGCGTATCCAGCACAACAACACCGCAACGAAGCGAATCGCCGTCGGGGCACTCGCAGGTGTTGTCATTGCAGCCGGTACCACCACGGCGCTCGCCGCGCAGAAGGACGTCACAGTGGACGTCAACGGTGAGGCGACCTCGCTGAAGACCTTCTCGGGTGACGTCGCGGGTGCGTTGCAGGCTGCGGGCGTTGAGGTCAAGGACAGTGACGTTGTGTACCCGGCGCCTGCTGAGAAGCTGTCGAACGGCGATACCGTGACCGTTCGTACTGCGAAGCCAGTCGCCGTCGTCGTCGACGGGGTGGCAAAGGAAATCACCTCGACAGCGCTGACTGTTGGGGAAGTCATGGACGAGGTGGGTGTGTCCCCGGCTTCCTCGTCGGACCTGGACAAGGACACCAAGCTTGTCGACGGCCTCAATGTCGACGTGACCACCCCGAAGATCATCGCGATCAATGACGGCGGGAACGTGACCTACGCGTCGGTTGCGAAGAAAACCGTAGGCGAGCTCCTCGCGGACCGTGGCATCACCTTCGACTCCGATGATCGTTTGAACCACCCGCTTGATGCCGCGGTGTACCCGAACATGGAGATCGTGCTCGACCGCGTCAACGTGGTGAAGCGTGCTGAGGTCCTGCCAATCGAGGCACCGGTTGAGTACGTCGATGATGAAGAGCTGGAAACCGGCAACGAAGAGGTGCTGGAGGAAGGCAAGGACGGGGAGAAGGAAATTCTCCACGAGACCGTTCTGGTCAATGGCAAGGTTGAATCCGAGGGCATTGCAGGTGAGCGCGAGGTTCGTGCGCCGAAGGCGGCGAAGGTGCGACGCGGTACCAAAGAGTCGGCGAATGCTCCCGCAGTAGCAGCTGGTTCGGTATGGGACACGTTGGCGCAGTGTGAGTCTGGCGGCAACTGGTCCATCAACACGGGTAATGGCTACCACGGCGGCTTGCAATTTTCTGCGTCGACGTGGGCAGCGTACGGCGGCACCCAGTACGCGCCGACCGCTGACCAGGCGACCCGCGAGCAGCAGATCGCAATCGCCCAGAAAACGCAGGCATCCCAGGGGTGGGGTGCGTGGCCTGCATGTACCGCGCGGATGGGGTTGCGCTAACCTCGTCAGGTATGAGCGAATCCCAACTGCTTGGCCCGGTAGAAATCCGTGAGCTTGCGGCTGCACTCGATGTCACCCCAACGAAACGGCTGGGGCAGAACTTCGTGCACGACCCGAATACCGTACGGCGTATCGTTGCCGCAGCGGAGCTTTCCCCAGACGACCGCGTGGTCGAGGTCGGTCCGGGTCTCGGGTCGCTGTCGCTTGGCTTGCTCGATGAGGCGGCGCACGTGACCGCGCTCGAGATCGATGACAGGCTGGCACAGCAGCTGGGTAAAACGGTGGAGCTTCGAGCACCTTCGGCCGCGCACAAGCTGGATATCGTGCACATGGACGCGCTGAAGACTACGCAGCGTGATGTTCCCGGGGAGCCAACGGCCCTCGTTGCGAACCTGCCGTACAACGTTTCGGTGCCGGTGTTGTTACATCTGCTTGCGGAGTTCCCTTCCATTCGCCGCGTGCTCGTGATGGTGCAGAAGGAGGTCGCTGACCGCCTTGCCGCGAAGCCAGGCACGAAGATTTACGGCGTTCCTAGCGTAAAAGCGGCGTTTTATGGCGAGGTGTCGCAGGCAGGGACCATCGGCAAGCACGTCTTCTGGCCGGCTCCGAATATCGAGTCCGGGCTTGTTCGCATCGACGTCGATCCGGGGCGCGACCGCAGCGTGCGCGACAAGGTCTTCCCACTTATCGACGCCGCCTTCGCCCAACGCCGCAAGACGCTGCGCTCAACGCTCGCATCGGTGTACGGTTCCCCCGCGGAAGCCGAGTCTGCGCTGCGGGCGGCCGGTATCGATCCTGGACTGCGTGGTGAGAAGCTCGGGGTGGAGGACTTCGTCAGGCTGGGGGAGGCCCGATGAGCAGCAGCACGCGGGAGATTGTTGCATCAGCGCCCGGCAAAGTGAACCTGCACCTCGGCGTCGGCAACGCGCGTGCCGACGGCTACCACGAGTTGGTAACGGTTTTCCAAGCCGTTGAGCGCCGCGAGCGAGTTCGCATCGTCGTCGAGGATGAGGCGGCATGCGTCGAATCTGGCTCCGTGGTCGTTGGGATGCAGACGCACTTCCACGTGGACGTACCAGACGAGGATATCGATACGCCTCGAAACCTGACGTGGCGTGCGGTCGATGCCGTCGTCGACGCCGTCCGGGCCCGCAGTGGCGTGCAAGGATTGTCGTTGCCGAAGGCGAAGCTGGTCGTCGACAAGCATGTGTTTGTGGCAGGCGGGATGGCGGGCGGCTCCGCAGATGCCGCGGCTGGGCTCGTCGCGGCGAACGCCTACCTGGAGCGGTACTGCGGTGAGCGGCTCAGCGAAGAAGATCTCTACGACCTTGCAGTCGGGCTGGGAGCGGACGTGCCGTTTGCTCTCCACGGACACACAGCGCTCGGCACCGGGCGTGGCGACGCCCTCGTTGAGGTCCTCGGACGCGGCACGTACTGGTGGGTGTTTTGCAACCCGAAGATTGGGATCTCGACGGGCAAGGCCTTCGAAACACTCGATGACCTGCGTCACGACAACCCGGCGCTCGTACCGCATTTGGACACGGCCGCGCTGTCGCAGGCACTCGTGACGGGCGACCCGCGCGAGCTAGCGAAGCACCTGCACAACGATTTGGAAGCTGCAGCGGTGGCGATGCGCCCACGCATCGCAGCCCTGATCACACGCATCGAATCCGAAACTGAACGTGTAGCCCGCGCGATTGTTTCTGGGTCCGGGCCGACGATCGCCGCACTGTGCTTCGACGAAGAAGCCGCGCGGGCGCTTGAAACGGTGCTTCGTGACAACGTCGAGGGCGTCGAGGTGTTCTGTACTTCCGGCCCGTCTGCGGGGGCGCAACTCGAGGCGTAGGCTACGATGGGTTTGCTATGGCGAACCTGATCAACCTCGAAAACGTATCCAAAACCTGGGGCTTAAAAACACTGCTCGACGGTGTCTCCCTCGGAATCCAGACCGGCGATCGCATCGGCATCGTGGGCGTCAACGGCGGCGGGAAAACAACGTTGCTTGAGGTGCTCACCGGCATCGAAGCCCCGGACAGCGGGCGCGTGTCGCACAACTCTGACCTACGCATGGCGGTGGTGACACAACGCTTCGAAATTCAAGACGACGCCACCGTCGGCGACGTCGTCGTCAAACCCTTGGGTCTCGAGACGTACGAGTGGGCGTCGAATAGCAAGGTGCGAGAGGTTCTCCAAGGAACAGGCGTGGCTGCCCTCGGGCTGGACACCCCGGTCGGGGAGCTTTCTGGTGGTGAGCGGCGCCGCGTGAGCCTCGCCGCGGCCCTTGTGCAGGACTTAGATCTCGTCGTGCTTGACGAGCCGACGAACCACCTTGACGTCGAGGGCGTGCAGTGGCTGGCATCCCACCTCATGCAGCGCAAACTCGCAGTCGTGGTGGTTACGCACGACCGCTGGTTCCTCGATACCGTCGCTACGCTGACCTGGGAGGTCCACGACGGCACCGTCGACGTCTACGAGGGTGGCTATAACGACTGGACGTTTGCCCGCGCCGAGCGTGCCCGCCAGGCGGACGCCATCGAGCAACGTCGTCAGAACTTAGCGCGCAAAGAGCTCGCGTGGCTGCGCCGAGGCGCCCCCGCACGCACGTCAAAACCGCGATACCGCATCGAAGCAGCCGAAGCTCTCATCGCAAATGTCCCGCCACCACGCGACAAGGTCGAGCTGATGGCGTTTTCCAAGCAACGCCAGGGCAACGTCGTCATCGAGTTTGAGGACGCCCGCATCGACGCTCCTGACGGGCGCACGCTCGTCGACCACCTCACGTGGCGGCTCGCGCCGGGCGAGCGTATCGGTCTTGTTGGTGTCAACGGTTCCGGAAAGACGACGTTGCTGCGGACGCTCGCCGGTGACTACCCGCTTGCCGCCGGCAAGCGCATCGAAGGCCTGACCACACGGATTGGGTGGCTGCGACAGGAACTCGACGACCTCGGCCCAACGAGGACGGTGCTTGATTCTGTGGAGGATGTCGCGCACTACATCACGTTGGGCAAGAAGGAAGTTTCTGCCTCACAGCTCGCGGAGCGCCTCGGGTTCAGCCCGAAACGTCAGCGCACACCTGTCGGGGACCTCTCCGGCGGTGAGCGTCGTCGGCTCCAACTGACGCGTGTGCTGATGAGCGAGCCGAACGTTTTGCTCCTCGACGAGCCCACGAACGACCTTGACATCGATACGTTGCAAGAGTTAGAAGACCTGCTTGATGGTTGGCCAGGGACACTCGTCGTGATTTCACATGACCGCTACCTGATTGAACGCATCGCGGACACCACCTACGCTTTGTTCGGCGACGGAACACTCAGCAACCTACCCGGAGGGATCACGCAGTACCTCGAGCAGCGAGCTGCCATGGACACCCAAACGGGCCCACTCGATTTGGGGGAGAAGACCGAAAACTCCGAAAAAGCGGCCCCCGTGGGGGAACCACGGCTGTCATCGCAGGAAGAACGTGAGATCCGGAAGCGGATGAAAGCGCTTGAGCGCAAGATCGCGACGGCAGAAACTCGTGCCAAGGAGTTGGAAGCGCAGATTGCCGACATGTCGGGTGAAGACGCGCCGGATTTCGAAGCGATCGGCGCGAAGACGCAGGAATTGCAGCGCACCAACGATGGCCGCGATGAGCTAGAGATGGAGTGGCTTGAGCTTGGGGAGCAGCTCGAGCACTAAATTGGGTACCCGTTATTGATCTTCTCGATCAGGTCGTTCACTATACGACCCTGCTCGAGAAGTGCTTCCTGCAGGTAGTCGGACGCCTCGTGGCGCTTTTCTTCGCGCAGCAGCTCCACAATGTGCTCGTTGACGGAGATGAACTGGCGGTTAAACGACGGCTGCTGCTGAATAATCGGAAGCGTTGCCAAGCGCATGAACGCGTCAAGCTGGTCCATGGTGTCGCCGAGGGTCTTCGAGCCCATTGCGGAGAGCACCACGTGGTGGAAAGCCTGGTTCACGGCCGTCAGCAGGTCATCGTCGTCCTGAGCGATTGCCTCGCGGGCTTCAGTGTTGAGTTCTTCAAGACGGTCTACGTCCAGCTCCTCGCCCCAAAGCAACGCGGCAGGTTCGATAGCGGCGCGTGCACGATACGTATCGGTAACAAAGTCTGGGGAAGGGGTGGCGAGGAACACGCCACGGTTCGGAATGCGTTCACAAAGACCTTCTGACGTAAGCATTGCAAATGCTTCGCGGAGGGTATTTCTGGATACCTCGAAACGCTCAGCGAGGGCAACCTCGTTGAGCTTCTGGCCTGGGGAGAACTCACCACGCGAAATCGCGCGGCGGACCTCAGAGGCAACGTTTTGAGCAAGCATGGCATCCGTAAGTGTAGAACTATTTATTTAAGCTAGTCAGCAATGGTAAATAGAACCATCGGCCGACAACTGTTACGAGTATAACGCATCTATTGTTGAACAATTAACTGAGCAGCTTCGTAGCCAAAAGCGTCGGCTGACAACAATGCGAGATATGCGTAGGGTGGTGGCATGATTTTGATCAACGTTCGTTACAAGCCACTGCCAGAATACGTCGAGACATTTCGTCAAGAGGTAGAGGAATTCACCAACGCAACCCGCGCAGAGCCGGGCTGCATCTTCTTTGACTGGTACCGCAGTGAAGAGGATAAGAACGAATACCTGCTCATCGAGGCATTCCACGACGATGCCGCGGAAGCGCACGTGAACTCCGATCATTTCCGCGCCGCCCAGGAGCTGTTCCCGAAGATTCTGAAGGAAACCCCGACCATCATCAATACCCTGATTGAGGGTAAGACCGAGTGGGATACCATGGCGGAATTCAAGGTGGACTAGCCGAATCGGCTTAATTTCTCCCCGCTTTATGGGTACGGTTAGTACCTATGAGTGAAGAGAAGAATTCCACTAAGCCCCCGAAACTTTCCAAGAAGGCGTACGAGAAAGAACTCGTACGCCTTCAAGCTGAGTTGGTGGCAATGCAGCAGTGGGTCGTCAAGACCGGAGCGCGTGTTGTCATCGTGATGGAGGGGCGCGACGCGGCAGGTAAAGGCTCCGCAATTAAGCGCATCACCCAGTACCTAAACCCGCGCACCTGCCGCATTGAGGCGCTGCCGAAGCCAACTGAGCGCGAGCAGACGCAGTGGTACTTCCAGCGCTACGTCGAAAAGCTCCCCGCTGCAGGCGAGATCGTCATCTTCGACAGGTCCTGGTACAACCGAGCGGGCGTCGAGCGAGTCATGGGCTTCTGCACCTCAGAAGAGTACCGCCGCTTCCTGCACCAGACCCCGATCTTCGAGCGTCTCCTTGTTGAGGACGGCATCATGTTGCGTAAGTACTGGTTCTCCGTTTCGGATGAAGAGCAGTACAAGCGCTTCCAGTCGCGCCGGAACGATCCGCTCCGCCAGTGGAAACTCTCGCCAATGGACCTCGAGTCCATTACAAAGTGGGAGGACTACTCCCGAGCCAAGGATGAGATGTTTATCCACACGGATATTCCTGCGGCGCCGTGGTACACGGTTGAGTCGGAGGATAAGAAGCGCTCGCGCATCAATGTGATTTCTCACCTCTTGTCGACGATCCCCTACGAGCACATTGACCCTGATCTGCCAGAGATCCCTGAACGCCCAGAGATTATTGACTACGAGCGACCTCCGCGCGACGAGTTCCGTTACGTGCCCGATGCTGCTGCAAAGCTGGAACTCTCCAAGGTGAGCAGCAAGAAAAAGAAGAAGGGCAAGAAGAACTCCTAGTTTGGTGTGTTGCCCAAATGGAGAAACCCAGCCATACCATGAGGTGGCTGGGTTTCTTGTTTTGCGGTCTGTATATCTCTGTATATCAAGGAATCGTTGGTAGCTGGATCCCGAGAATCGTCCCTGCGCCCTGGGCGAGTGCGGCGACGGTCATTACGACGCCAGCGATCGCCATGAGTGAAGTGATCACCGTGGTGATGTGTCCGCCGACGTTATCGACGGCGCTCATACGAGCTTCCCGAGCATCGCCTGGAAACCTGGCTGGCTCGCTGCAAATGCAAGGCCACCGAGGGCCGCGATTGCGGCAAGCACGATTCCGACGATCGCGCCGGTTCCAAGGCTTGATCCTTCCGGCGTGGGAGTGGGCGTCGTCTGTGCGGGAGCATCCTTGAATTTCAGTGCAAGGGCTACCTTGGAATCCGCGAAAGGCTCACCGGCCTTGTACTGCTTATCGAAGATCGCGGAGCCGTCCTCTGTCAGTTTGGTCGGGGTGAAGGTCGCAGCGAATTGGTTGTTCTTGTTAGCCTTCAGCGGCTGTTGGACGTCGAACTCGACGATGCGCTTATCGTCGCCGGTCAACGTGGTGGTCTCTGCACCGGGCATAGCGCCCTTGCGGACATAGTCTGCCTGGAGGAACCCTTTAGCCCCTTCGATGACGACCTTGAAATCAGACAGCTGGATATCCATCGCACCGTGGTGTGCGTTGATACTGATAGCGCCGTCGAGGTCTATGACCCCTTCGCCAGTTGCCGTGAGCTTGGACTCCTTTGCATTTACTGGCAAGGCGAAGTCAACCAGCTTGCTCGCGTCAAGTACCTTTTCTGCTCCATCGGACGCCGTGATAGTTGCTGCGGCAAACGGCTTCTGGATGTAGCTCAGGAATGATCCCTTGATGTTCCAGTTTGCGTGCCCGGACTCGAGAGTTGGGGCTTCCGCGAATGCGCTCGGTGCGGCGAGCGTGGTTGCGGCAAGGGAGGCAGCGGTAAGGGCTGCCAGGGTAGCGGAACGAGACATGTACGTCCTTTCATGAGTAATCGCAACCACACCGAATGGTGAGGTTAGGCTAACCTTAAATATTGGTTGGGGTTTGGTCAACGGCCGGGGGTAATGGGGCTAGGTCGCACCTGTCATAGGGGAGCAGTTCACCTCATGAGGTGCGATGAAAACACGATTTCCGTCGTGCAGGACCGTGATAGGCCAGTCGTAGACCTCGCTCAGAATGTGGTCCTGGTAGACCTCGGCCACCGGCCCCGCTGCCGCAACAGCCCCCTGCTTCAAGCACACCACGTGGTCGCAGTACCGCGCAGCAAGCTGAAGATCGTGGAGCACGACGATCACGGTCGCGCCATCACGTGCCAAGGTGCGGGCGACGCCCATCGTCTGCTCTTGGAAGCGCACGTCCATCGCGGCAGTTGGTTCGTCGAGAAACACTACAGGTGTTCGCTGTGCCAAGACTCTGGCAAAGGCCACACGGGCGCGCTCACCACCGGAAAGTGTGAGCATCTCTCGTTCCTGGAGGTGCGTGATGCCTGTCGCGGCGAGCGCTTCGTTGACGATGGTGGCGTCGTCAGGCTGAGTGCCCCACGGATGGCGCCCCATCTCGACGACGTCGCGCACCAAGAACGAAAAGGCGACACTGACATCCTGAAGCATGACGGCACGCGTCCGAGCGAGTTGATGAGCGGTGCACCCAGATGCATCCTGACCCGCAAGCTGGACGCTTCCGCTCGAGAGGGATGTATCGCCGGAGAGCGCAGCGAGCAATGTTGACTTGCCAGCTCCGTTGGGGCCGATGAGACCGGTGACCTCTCCACTCTGCGCGGACATGCTGACATCGTGGAGTATTTCGCGCCCCTGTCTATGGACTGTGACATGTGAAGCGGTAACTGTCATTGTGCATGGCCCTTTCGCATCATCTGCCGCAGCAGGAAGAAGAAGGTCGGCCCGCCAATCAGCGCTGTGAAAATACCGATTGGCAGGTCAGCGAATGGAATGATTGTGCGGGAGAGGATATCGCCAGCACCGATCAAGAGCGCTCCTCCGAGTGCAGAAGCCGGAACAAGCACCGTATTGGACGGGCCGACCGCAGTGCGCACGATATGTGGGACGACGAGTCCTACGAACCCGATCAACCCAGCGAAGGAGACCGCTGCGGCTGTAAGCAATGTCGATAGCGCGATCGCCAACATGCGCAGGCGTGCGACGTTGATGCCTACATGGAATGCAGCTTGGTCGCCCAAAGCGAGGATGTCGAGCTTGCGCACAAAACACATGGCACATGCCAATGCGAAGGTGACGACGGCAGCTACCACCCCAGTTTGCGCCCAACTCGCCCCAGCGAGGCTGCCCATCTGCCAGAAAACGATCTGCTCCCGCGCCGTGGTAGGGGCGATGAATGTGAGTGCTGAAATGCATGCGCCGCAGATAGCGTTCGCTGCGATGCCTACTAGCACCAGGTTCAGGACGCGGACTCTGCCACCTGAACGCGCCAGCTGGTACACCACCACGGTGACGAATATGCCCGTTGCGAACGCGAAGATCGGCACGGTCATCGTTCCGAATGTGGTGATGCCGAATACGGTGGCGATAGCTGCGCCTACACCTGCCCCGGTGCTGACGCCAACGACGCTTGGTTCTGCTAGGGGGTTGGCAAATACGGACTGCATGAGCGCCCCGCCTGTTCCCAGTGCCGCGCCGACGCAGAGTCCTAGAACGAGCCTCGGGATGCGGATCTGCCACAATACTGATGCTTCGAGTGTGGACGCTGACATTGGCCCTGCGGTAAGGATCGGCCAGAGCTCGCCGGGGGAGAACTCAAACTGGCCTACAACGAGAGAGGCAATGGCCGTGAGCACTAGCAGGGAAGCGGTGGCTGCGAAAAGCACAATTCTTCCAATGCGTCGTGCATGGATTGCTCCGTGGTGCTCGCTCATAGCTGCTCTCCGTAGAGAGCGTGCGCCGCGCGCAGCAGCAGTTCGCCAGTTTGAGGTCCGAACGCAAGTGAGTCACCGTCGGGAAGCGCCAGGACTCGCCGGTGCTGCCCCGCGGTGGTTTGTGCGACGCCGGGGCGTTGGAGGAGGCCTTCAATATCGCCTGTGGACTGGAGCCCACCGTTCATCATGACGAACACTTCGGGGTTTACCTCGGCGAGCGCCTCAGGGCTTGCAGGCGAAGGCTGACCGATGCCGTGCTCGGAATTGACGTCCCTGCCACCTAGAGCAGTGATGAGTTCTTCAGTTCCTTCTTCACGCCCGAGTAGATAGAAGACGCCACCGGTGCCGCGAGCATACAAAAACGACATTCGCAGTGGTTCTTCAGGTGCCACCGCAGCGATTGCGTCGAGCGCTTGCTGGACTTCTTTCTCGCTGCGTTCGGCGAGGAGGCGGCCTGCCTCAGGCTCACCGACGAGGGTTGCCACATTAGTGATGTCCTCCGCGATCGAGGCCAGCGAACGCGTCGGCTCCAGCATCACAGTGGTGATACCGGCTGCCCGTAGCTGGTCGATCGCCTCAACTGGTCCTACTGAGCGGTCGACAAGCACCAAGGTGGGACGAAGATTCAGAATGGCCTCGACGTTGAGCGAATGCCCGTTTTCCGTGACTACGGGCAGATGCGCAAGCGACGGCTCCGAGGAACTTACGGTCCGCCCGACGATGTTGTCTGCCATGCCGACACCACGAAGCGTCTTGGTGAATGTGCCGTATAGGTCCAGTGCAAGGATGCGGGAGGTATCAGTAATGGTGACGTCGTAACCGTCCGCATCGGTCACTTCGACGGGCAGAGCTTGTTCCCGTGGCGTATCGATTGGCTCGACCTCGGAGATCTCAGAGACCATCGAAACCCCTTGCGCCTGGTGTGGGTCCCCGTTTGTCTGCAGCGACTCCGCGAGCTCGTTGGTGGTGTGTTGTGTTGGGTTGTCCCACTCCGCACACCCGCCGAGGCTCAGCGTTATCGCAGTCGCGGTAACCAAGGAAAGAGTGGGTTGCAGCATTTTCATAGTGTCATATCTCCCTATCCGATGACCGCGAATCTGATGAGCGCACCGCCTGCGCCAAGCAGCGAGGCAATGAGCACCAAGAGCGTCGCGACGGTCGCGTCATCCCAACCATCCGCCCCTGTACGCGAATTGGGCGCGGTGTTTTTAATCTGGAACTTTCCGCCTTCTGGCTGATCAGAGGACGAAACAGTTGCGTCCCCCAAATGCTCGTCGAGAACGCTTCCGCGGGAAGGCGTAGACGAGGATGTTGTAGACTTCCGAAGTTTCGCTCGAGCGTCGGCCCCCGCCGCATTGTTGGATGGAGAGGACGCCCCTCCGATGGAGCCCTGGCCTTCGGCGCAGTTAGCCGATCCGCCGAGTTGAGCGGTGAAGTGAATTGTGTCGAGCGGATCGCCAGGAGGGTAGAACTGCCCAAACGCTTCCGAACCTGTGCTCGTAAGCGTTGCTTCTGCTGTACCGGTTACCGCAGAGTCGCTCACATCGAGGTTCGTGAAAGTGAGGTCTGCGATGGCGATGCGCCCGTAGTCGCGGGGGTCGCCTTCCATGGTGTTCGACGTCGCGTTGAGGATCAGCTGGCCGGTATTGCCGGAGAACTGGATTTCCATGTTGGAAAAACGAGTGTCCAATACGCCCCCGTGCCCGGTAAAACGGATCGAACCGGGGTAGAGGATGGACCCCGACCGCGTCGCAGAATCAACTGCTCCCGAATTGCCGTTGAAAGTAAAGGTGTTACCGCTGTCTCCAACGCCTTGGAGCTCCCACTTTCCTTTCGCGATATTGCCACGGATGTATGTACGGAACGACTGCCGGATTCCCCACTGTGCCTCAGCAGAGGTGACTCCGTGTGAGGTGCCAGCATCACAGACGGTATTTGAAGATGCATTACCGCCTGACGGTGCTGTGGCTGAGGCATCGCGATTGCTGTGGGCCGATGCGTTGCTCGATGGGGAAGTCGGCGCTGATGCTTGGTTGCGCGCCGGGGCCGTGTTGGCAGCCGAAGCAGTCGTCCCCGGCGCCGTCGAAGAGCGGTTGGGACGGGCTGACTGTTGCGACGATGTAGCGCGCTCGTGTAACGACGTTGCGCTTCGCAAGACCTTGTCGGCGTTGGTAAACAGCCCGTTGACCTCGATGAGCGTGTCGTTTACCTGTCCGAGCCAGAAAGCCGGTCCGCTTGTCGCCTTTGAACGTGTGGCGCCACTGTGCCCCTGAGCAGCTGCGTTGCTATTGTCTCCTGATGGGGACCCGAGTGTGAAGTCCGGGACTGGTCCGGCACCCGAAGCCTCCGTGAGTGAGAGATCGATACTGATCGGGTCGAGGGGCTCGCCTGCTTCGTAGAATCCGGCGAAGATAGTTTCCCCAGAAGCGGTAAGTGAGGTGTGGCCGCTTATTGTCACTTGGCTTGCGGTGAAGTCCGGTGCGGCGTCAAGGGTGATGGTGGCCAGTACTTCTTTTTGTCCTTCTTCGACAGGGCCCACAGCTCCTGCGCCGACATACTTCCGTGTGCTGTAGTCCACCCGGAGTTCTGCGTTAGTGCCGTTGACCACCAAGATCGGGTTGCTGAGCGTCAGCTCGAGAGAGCCATCGTGGCCACTGAAGTGGACTGAGCCGGTGAAGTTGAATTGTCCGGAGGATGGGCCAGTAATCGCGGAGGATTCGGCTGGGAATTGGAATGCCGTCCCTGAGCGAGTTGCCCCTTCATCTGTGGAGATGGACCCCTTGGCGACGCCAGTTTCGATGTACTTACGGAACGATTCCCGCACACCCCAATCCATTGTTCCCGTGGATACAGTGCGGTGTGACGCGGTTTGTTCTTGTGCCGGAGCAGAAGGAGGGGTAATGAGGAGCGGGCTGAACGCTGTTGCTGCAAAGCCAAGCATGCTGGCAGAAGCGGCCAACGCGCATACATAGCGGATAGACATAGTTCTTGAGGAATACTCTTCGTCGTCGGAATAAATGAGGGTAAGCTTACCTAATAAAAATTAGGTAAGCGTAGCCTTATGGAAGGGTGTTGTTGTGGTAGTGGATCAGGAGCCTGTAACCGAGCTCATACCAGTCGTCTCAGAGGTGCCTCGAGGGCGGTTCGCGCCGTGGGAGCGTGCACTGGCAGCTGTGATTGCTGGGATTGTGGTCTTTGGCGTGAGCGCCGGAAATGTGTGGGTAAGCTCCTTGGCCTGCTTGGGGTTAATTGTGCTAGTTCTTGCGCTAGCAGCGCTGCCGTCGCGACGTAGTTATCAGGCAGCACCACGCGGAGATCGTCGCTCCGGCCTTCTCGTTGGGGTGGTATGGGCTGGGGTGATTGCAGTCTCACTGATGGTGTTGTTTGCGGTGCCTGAGAGCTACACCCTTACCGGGGGCGTGCTTGCCGCCTTTGTGGCGGCAAGTGCCGTGTGGGGTGTGCTTGTGTATCTCGACAGCAGTGACGCCAAGTGTCGAGGGCTAGTCGAGTCGTGATGTGAGCTCCTGGAACACGGCTTCATTCAGCGTGAAGACGTGCTTTGCTGTCTCGATGAGTTGGGCGCGTTCGTCGTCGCTCAGTTGCATGGCGTCCAGGGATGCTTTGTATTGCGCACGATATGGCGGGATTTTCCCAATCGCGGAAAAGTCATAGAAGTTGAGGGCGTTATCGCCGAGGTTGTATTCGCTGCGAAATACCCGGGCAAGCGCCTGACCGCCAGCGATGTCGCCGAGGTAGCGAACGTAGTGGTGTGCTATCACCTCGGGGCCATTGTTGGGGGTGAGTGCGTTGAGCTCGGCCACGTAGCGCGACGTTGCCTCGAGTGGGTGATGGTGATCTTGCCAATCCGCGCCGAGTAGCGCTGTGAGGTCGGCGGAGATTGCGTCTACCCGCTCAAGTCTCGGGTCGGCGATCTGGGCTACGGCATGGTGAGTGACTGTGCGGCGCACCGCGGCTTCGAGCGCGGAATAGATGTGGAAGTACTGCACGGTGAGCTCGGCGACGGCTGTTGCGTTGAGCTGGCCTCCGCTGAGGTGAGACATGAAGCGGGAGGTCTCGGCACTTGCGTGTGCGGCTGTGGTCTGCTCCTTCAGGGCGACGGAAAGTGGCATCTGCGCAGGGGCGATGAGGGTCATCGGTGACTCCGATCGTGTGTAGGTGGGGAGCGAGCGCTCCAAGCTGACGCACCAATAGTAAGGCAAGGCTTACCTAAAGAAAATCGCCCAAAAGTTTAGGATTTATGCCTTGTATTTATTGCTCGTTTTATAACCGCGTGGCGTGGAAACAGTTTTGTCTCCGGGGATCCAGAATCGCCAGGGGGCATCAGCATTCTTCGAGATGCCAATACGGGGGCCACAAACCCACTCCGGGGGAGCGGTAGGTGCGGTCAAAGAGACGGATTTATGGTTGTCGGTGAGTTCAAACCCCAACGCTTCGCCCAGGTTTCCGGGACCACGCGCCAGGTTGTCTTCTTCGATGGGAAGGCGGTCGGGTTTTTGGCGGCGTCGATAGGCGATGTCGTGGCCTTCGATGACCCTGCCTCCACGCAGTAGGCATCCCTGGCCGATGCCCTCCGGTGCGCACACAATGTTGACGTTGTGGTGAATGCCGTACGAAAGATACACGTAGAAACGTCCGGGAGGGCCAAACATCGCAGCGTTTCGTGCCGTTTTGCCGCGATAGGTGTGCGCGGCGGCGTCTTCCTCGCCGAGGTATGCCTCGACCTCGGTCAATACGATGCTGACCCCGCCATGAGTGAGTGTGCACCCGAGTAGTTTGGGCGCGACGATGTTTGCGGGGCGGGAAAAGTCAATCATGGCCCCACCCTAACGAGAGTTCCCCAATGGTGGTTGAACGAAAGGGGGAAACACCACATGAAGTGTGGCTGGAGTTTGTTTTGTTATTTTTTTGCGTACGGTGAACACAGGAACGCTTTTCTACACGCCACTTAGTCTAAGGAGCATCATGGCAGGCAAGCGCAACTGGGCAGCAACAGCGTCGATCGCGGCAGCGTTGGGGGTAGGAACTGTTGCAGCTGTGGATCTGACTCAGAAGAAACACTCCATTCGAAGAATTTACCCAGTCTTGGGGCGTGCGCGGTGGGCACTCGAGAAGATTCGTCCGGAGCTTCAGCAGTACTTTATTGAGCGTGACTGGGACGGCCGCCCATTCGACCGCCGCACTCGTAGTCTCATCTACTCGCGCGCGAAAGGGCAGACTTCGACCACTGCGTTCGGTACGCAAGAAAACGTCTACGAGCAGGGACACCGCTCCCTGGTACATTCGATGCGCCCCGTAGATATGCCTGCGGAGCCGCCGCGCGTGCTGATTGGAGGCCCGCAGTGCTCCCAGCCGTACAGTGCAGCATTGCTGAACATCTCCGCTATGAGCTTCGGCTCGTTGTCTGGGCGCGCCGTCGAAGCGATGAACAAGGGAGCCAAGTTGGGCGGGTTCTACCAGGACACCGGTGAAGGCGGTCTGTCCCCGCACCACGAAAAGTACGGCGGTGACCTGGTGTGGGAAATCGGCACCGGGTACTTCGGCGCACGCACTCCGATGGGGGGATTTGATGCAGATACCTTCGCAGAGAAGGCAAAGCGGCCACAGGTGAAGATGACGCTGCTCAAGCTCTCACAGGGAGCGAAGCCTGGTTTGGGCGGTGAGCTGCCAGCCGCGAAGGCGACGAAGGAAGTTGCTGAAATTCGCGGGATCGAGGAGGGGAAGGCGTTCACGTCCCCAGGTGCGCACTCTGAATTTGATACCCCAATCGGCCTCCTGCACTTCATCGACCAGATGCGTACCCTCTCCGGGGGGAAGCCGGTTGGATTCAAACTGTGCATAGGCTCTCGTCGGGAATTCCTCTCGGTGTGCAAGGCCATGCTCGAGACTGGCATTCTGCCTGACTTCATCGTGGTCGACGGTTCCGAGGGCGGTACTGGCTCGGCGCCGAAGGAGTTTGAGGACCACGTGGGCCTGCCACTCACAGAGGGCCTGACGTTCGTGAATAATGCGCTGGTGGGCTGCGGCCTTCGCGACAAGATCAAGATCGGTGCTGCCGGCAAGATCGCCGCCGGCAACGACTTGGTGCGTCGCATGGTGCAGGGCGCGGACTTCCTGCTGAGCGCCCGCGCGATGATGATGGCCGTCGGCTGCGTGCAGGCAATGGAGTGCCACCTCGGTACGTGCCCGGCTGGTGTCGCGACGCAAGACCCGTGGCGTGAGCGTGGCCTGGATGTCGAGGACAAATCAATGCGCGTGATGCGGTACCAGAAGGCCACCGTTTCGTCAGCGCTGCGCCTCATGGCCGCGATGGGAGTGCAAGATCCGAAGGACCTGCGCCCCGAGATGATTCGCTGCAACGACGACTACGGGAAACCCCAGACGTACCGCGAGCGCTACGAGTGGCTTCGCGACGGTCAGCTTGTCGACGGCGACGTCCCGGAGAACTGGCGCGAGGACTGGGAATCTGCGAACGCGGAGTCGTTTCTAGCGAAAGGGAAGTAGCGCTTCGCTTCGGCGTGGAAAATTTGCCACAATAGGGGCATGACCCTAGATGAATCACAACGCGCGAAGGAACTGGCCGAGCTTGAGGAACGCCTCGAGCTCGGCCGTAAGCACCACGAAGAACTCATGGCGCAGATGAAGGCGAAAGTCCAGGAGTTCGAAGAGCGCCAAGCTGAGCTTGAGCGAGCTATTGCGGAGCGCAAGTCCGCAAAGTAAGCGCTATTGCTCACTGAGCCATGCAGCAAGTCGATGCACTGCTGCATGCTCAGCGTTGGTTCCGATGACCTCGTCTGCGACCTTCTTAAGGTCCGGGTGGGCGTTGCCCATCGCAACCGCTGTTCCAGCCGCCTGGAGCATCGTGTAATCGTTCAGGAAATCACCGATCGCGGCAGTTGCTTCCTGAGGCACGCCCAAGGCGTCCGCGATCGCCAGCAGCGCCTTGCCCTTGTCTGCCTCTGGGCTCATGATGTCGATCCAGTGCTGGCCACTAACTACGTGGTGCAGCCCAGGCGCGTGCGCCTGCACCCACGCCAGCGCGTCACGCTCTGCATCACCGTCCACGTAGAGCGCGACTTTCACGGGTTGTTCGAAGGGGACGTCGACAAGCGAATCCACGTTTGTGTTGGCGTGATAGTACTTTGCAATCTCCTGCTCGACTTCCTTGGATGCACCGCGCAGCGAGTAGGACTGCTCGGGAGTGCACAGCACCGCCGACGCTGAAAACGGCGCTGTTTCAAACGCGCGTAGAAACTCGCGCACCGGCTGCTCCGGCATGGCAGTCACGTCGATTATGCGGCCGTCATGGAAGACAACGGAACCGTTCTCCGCGATGAACGTGTGAGGCTGATGAGTGGTGAACATGTCACGAAGCGTCGCGAGCTGGCGTCCCGATGCCGGCGTGACCAGGACTTCGCGGTCGTCGGCAAGGCGAAGGAGCTCCCAGAAGGCGTCGGGAATGCGCCCGTGTTCGTCGAGCAGGGTGCCGTCCATGTCGAGGGCGATGATCTTCGGGCAAGGCATAGATTCGTTTCCTCCAATGCGTTGATGTACGTGCACAGGGTACCGAAGGGAGTTTCGCGCCAGCTTGTCGACGCCACGTTGGACAAATACCGCCATCCAGCACCGGGGGTGTGTTTTGGGGGTGGGGTGCGGGTTTACTTGGCGTTGCACTACAAAGCCCACCTAAGGCGATTGATGTAACCATATCTCGCGGTGCGGTTGGTTTAGCTGGAGTATTTGTAACAAATATGGACCAATACACGCTACGATAATTCCTGTATTGGGGGTACGGCAGCTGTGTCATGTACCCCCAAGGCAAACGTTTCCCAATTGTTCAATTACCGCATGAAGAGGATGACTGTGTCTACGCCTACGAATACAACGCACCAACAGGACTGGAATCACAAGCTGACCCTGGCCCAGGAAATGCTTCCGCTCATCAGCCAGCTTCACCGTGAAAACAACGTTGTCACCTCGATTTTTGGCCGACTGTTGGTAGGTGTGACGGACATCGACATTATTAAGGCGCACCGGTACGCGCGTCGCATTGTGGAGAAGGAGCTTCCGCTCGAGGACACGTTGCCGGTGCTTCGTGAGCTTGTTCAGATGAACCTCGGCACGGCATCGATTGACCTTGGCCGTCTTGCCAGCGACTACAAGAAGTCCGGCGCGAGCGATCTGCGAGCCTACTTGAACGAGGCGCTTGCCGACGTCGTCGATACGGACTCGGAGCTCGAGCCACGCGATGTTGTGCTGTATGGTTTCGGCCGCATCGGCCGCTTGTTGGCCCGCATTCTGATTGCTCGTGAGGCGATGTACGGGGGAGCGCGCCTGCGCGCCGTCGTCGTGCGGAAGAAGGGTGACGACGACATCGTCAAGCGTGCATCTTTGCTTCGCCGCGACTCGGTGCACGGCCCATTCGACGGCACTATCACTGTGGATCACGAGAAGGAAGTCATCTGGGCCAACGGGACGCCGATCCAGATGATCTACGCGAACGATCCGGCATCCATCGATTACACCGAGTACGGCATCAACGATGCGATCGTCGTTGATAACACCGGTGTCTGGCGCGATGAGGCTGGGCTGAGCCAGCACCTGAAGTCCAAGGGTGTCTCCCGCGTTCTGCTGACCGCTCCAGGTAAGGGCGATATTAAGAACATCGTCTACGGCATCAACCATGCTGACATTGCGGACGGCGACCAGATCCTGTCCGCGGCTTCGTGCACCACGAACGGTATTACGCCGGTGCTGAAGGTCATCAACGATCGCTACGGTGTGGTGCACGGCCACGTTGAGACAGTGCACTCCTACACGAACGACCAGAACCTGGCTGACAACTTCCACAAGGGGGACCGCCGCGGTCGCGCTGCTGGCCTCAACATGGTGCTGACGGAAACAGGTGCTGCAAAGGCTGTGTCGAAGGCGCTTCCCGAGTTCGAGGGCAAGCTGACCGGCAACGCGATCCGCGTTCCAACGCCTGACGTTTCCATGGCGGTGCTCAACCTCGAGCTCGAAACCGAGACGACAAAGGATGAGGTCAATAACTTCCTCCGTAAGGTCTCGACGGATTCTAACCTGCGCCAGCAGATTGACTACATCCAATCGCCTGAGGTTGTCTCGACAGATCTGCTCGGTACCACGCACGCTGGTGTCGTTGACGGGTTGGCGACGATTTCGGCCGGCAAGCACCTCGTGCTCTACGTCTGGTACGACAATGAGTATGGCTACTCCCACCAGGTAGTGCGAGTTGTTGAGGAGATCGCGGGTGTTCGCCCGCGCATTTACCCTGCACGGACCGTTCCGGAGGATCTGAAGTAGTCATTTCTTTTCATGCCCCAGGCTGCACAGGGCAGTTCCTGGGGCATGATGAGTTATTGGGGGTGTACGTTTTTGCGCTGGGAGTTCGCAAATTGACGTTCATACACTAAGTTAAAAGCGTACGTCTTTCGGT
>NZ_JBSZCG010000073.1:0-320 GCF_054166365.1 Corynebacterium sp. UMB8791
GGATTGGGGTGCCGACGCTTGCGGCGCAGCTGGTCGCACTCGCAATAGGCCTCGGTGTTGCGGTGGTGGCGGTGAGCGCAACGATTCGTCGTAACGCACGCCAACGCACCTCGCAGTGGCGGGCAAATTACCTTGCCCATCTGCGGCGAAAATGGACACAGTCCGTGGAGATGACGGTGCGCGAAGCCATTGGTGCGCGGGGTCCGGGATGGCGAATAGAGCAGCTGGCGGAGTACACCGGAACGCCTGCACGATAGCTGTGACAGCGAAGAGAAATAGGGGGATATCACGATGGATGAGTTTTCTTTACTGCAGTACTT
>NZ_JBSZCG010000074.1:0-319 GCF_054166365.1 Corynebacterium sp. UMB8791
GTCTATATAGAAATGATTTTTGATGTGCGGGGTCGTTAAAATTGTTTGAATGATTGGTTGCGGATCAGCAATGCCCGTTGTTTCTAAAATGACTTGGGCAACGGTTTGTTGTTCTTCTTGGTACACTTCTAAGATTGCTGATAAAGAGGCAAGAAGATCTCCTCGTAAGCTGCAACACATGCAACCATTATTTAATTGAATAATTCGTTCCGTGGTTTGTAAAAGTAATGCGTGGTCAACGCCTGTTTGACCAAATTCATTTTCAATAATAATAATTTCTACTTTAGGAAACGGTGACTGCGCAAGCGCATGGTTAATT
>NZ_JBSZCG010000075.1:0-318 GCF_054166365.1 Corynebacterium sp. UMB8791
TCTTCCGGGAACGGCATCGCGCCATTCACGTTACGGATCTGGAACATCACGCCTTCAATATGGAACGCTTGCGGCTCGTCCGCGCGCACCGTCCAGCGTTCCCACGTTCCTTGCTGCGCGGTGACATCAATACGGTTGACGTCCCACAGCTGTCCATTAATACCCGGGTCATCACCCAGACTGATATCGCGACTGCGAATTGGCGAACCAGCCATGATTTCAGTTGGCAGCAAGCGCATCGGAAGACTGTCTGTGACCAGCGGCAGAAGGCCGGTTGGGCGCAGCGTTAGCACCAGGGTAGAAACCAGAATACTGGAT
>NZ_JBSZCG010000076.1:0-316 GCF_054166365.1 Corynebacterium sp. UMB8791
CACTATTGCGGATCGGAGGCCGTTGGCGACCTTCGCTTCAACGTGGTCGACGATGTCAGGCTCCAACCACGGCACGTGCTCCGGGCCAGAGCGGGACTGCCAGACGACGTCAAAGTCGGTGATACCCACTGCGTCGGCGACGAGCCGTGCTGCTTCGTTGACCTGGCGGGAGTAAAGATTTCCGCCGAGCTCTACCGGCCCGGATGCCTTGTCCGCAGAGACCGGACTAGAGTGAGCGGTGAAAATAAGCCGGGCGTCCTCACGGCGGTCATCCGGTAGCTTGGCAAACGCCTCACGCACTGCGTCTGCATAGGCT
>NZ_JBSZCG010000077.1:0-316 GCF_054166365.1 Corynebacterium sp. UMB8791
TCCCTATATTGTGGATTCATTATACCATTAAATGAGCACGTTGGTGCACTTTTTATTTTACATTTAAATTACAAGTGCATACCCCCATCTTCATGCCGGTTCCGGGTTTGGTGTTGCCGTTGCTTTTTCGTCATTTCCCACTCGGTTTCTTTCAGTCCACGTTCTTGCTGTTTTCTTAGATAGTCCGTATTTTTCGCATATAAAATGGTCATTAAGGCTTCGTCCAAAATATTCATCAGGTAATTTTTCGGGCTAGTTAGGTGGTAATTAATGGCCTGATAGTCCTTAACTTGAGCTTGCTTATATTGATCAAAGC
>NZ_JBSZCG010000078.1:0-314 GCF_054166365.1 Corynebacterium sp. UMB8791
TCTGTGACCTTGGATCAACTGTTCTTGAAAACTTTAATTTAAAATCAAAGCAAAATATTGTCGCAAGCTTCCTTAGTAAATTATAGTCGTGTGATCACCTGATTATAGATCATAAATCATAAAATTAATTGTATTTATATGAGCTTATTGCTGGTGATACGAACCGTCAACTTGGTATCCTTAAGTTAAGCAAAAATAAGGAGGCATGATCGTATGGCAGATTTTGATGCAACTAAGGATAAGGTCAGCGGCAAGGTAAAAGAAGGCGCAGGCAAACTCACCGGCGATGAATCAACCGAAGCAAAAGGCAAGAC
>NZ_JBSZCG010000079.1:0-313 GCF_054166365.1 Corynebacterium sp. UMB8791
GTCGTCCCTACCCTCCGGGGCAGGCTGGCCGCGCTCGTATCAAGGAGTCGGAGTACCTGCTCCAGCTCCAGGAGAAGCAGAAGGCACGTTTCACCTACGGCGTGATGGAGAAGCAGTTCCGTCGCTACTACGCCGAGGCTCACCGTCGTCCGGGCAAGACTGGCGATAACCTCGTCGTCCTGCTGGAGTCGCGTCTCGACAACGTTGTCTACCGCGCTGGTCTGGCACGTACCCGTCGCCAGGCTCGTCAGCTGGTTTCCCACGGCCACTTCACCGTTAACGGTAAGAAGATCAACGTGCCGTCCTTCCAGGT
>NZ_JBSZCG010000080.1:0-312 GCF_054166365.1 Corynebacterium sp. UMB8791
CTGGTTGCGAGTCTGTACCAGCTCTTCAAACTTACGGTCAGCTTCGGCGTTAGCTTCTGCGTCGCGTACCATTTTCTGGATTTCATCTTCGTTCAGACCAGAAGAAGCCTTGATGGTGATCTTCTGCTCTTTACCGCTGTTTTTATCTTTCGCGGAAACGTGCAGGATACCGTCAGCATCGATATCGAAGGTAACTTCGATCTGCGGCATGCCGCGCGGTGCCGGGTTGATACCATCCAGGTTGAACTGACCCAGAGATTTGTTATCAGCTGCACGTTTACGTTCACCCTGCAGCACATGGATGGTTACCGC
>NZ_JBSZCG010000081.1:0-312 GCF_054166365.1 Corynebacterium sp. UMB8791
TAACTGAGTATCGGTCTGTGCGTCAATTGCTTCCTCGAAGCCGTCAATCGGGTGGCCCGAGACATACAAGCCCAGCATCTCACTCTCGAGAGCAAGTTTGTGTTTCTTGTCCCACTCCTCATCCGGGATCTGCAGAGCAAACGCGTTGTCAGCAGCAACAGCGTCGTCACCTCCGAAAGAGGCGAACAGGTCGAACTGCCCCTTGTCAGCAGCCTTCTTCGTGGTAAGCACAGTATCGACGGCTTCCTCGTTGATGAGCATCAACCCCTTGCGCGGGTGCCCAAGCGAGTCAAACGCTCCGGCCTTAATTAG
>NZ_JBSZCG010000082.1:0-43209 GCF_054166365.1 Corynebacterium sp. UMB8791
ATGACCGCTGCGGCGCCAAGGCTGGAGACAAAAGTCCAGTCGACACGTCCAGAGCCAACTGGCAATGGCCGGATCGGCTCTCAGATTTATAAGCAGCTCACCACGACAGACCACAAAGAGCTGGGCATCATGTACATCATCATGTCCTTCATCTGGTTCTTCGTTGGTGGCTTGATGGCTCTGCTGATCCGTGCTGAGTTGTTCAGCCCGGGCCTGCAGTTCCTGTCCAACGAGCAGTTCAACCAGCTGTTCACCATGCACGGCACCGTGATGCTGCTCGCATTCGGTACGCCAGTCGTATGGGGCTTCGCCAACTACGTCCTGCCTTTGCAGATTGGCGCGCCGGACGTGGCGTTCCCACGTCTGAACGCGTTCGGCTTCTGGATTACGTCCGTCGGTGTTTTCGCGATGCTGGCTGGGTTCTTGACCCCGGGTGGTGCGGCTGACTTCGGCTGGACCATGTACATGCCGCTTGCTGACGCAACGCACACCCCATCCGTATCCGCGAACCTGTGGATCGTCGGTGTGGGCGCAACCGGTATCGGTACCGTCGCATCCGCGATCAACATGCTGACCACCGTGCTCACCATGCGTGCGCCAGGCATGACGATGTTCCGTATGCCAGCGTTCACCTGGACCGTGTTCGTCACCTCGATCATCGCGCTGATGATCTTCCCGCTGCTGCTCGCTGCTGCACTGGGCGTGCTGTACGACCGTCTGCTGGGCGGCCACATCTACGACACTGCAAACGGTGGCGCAATCCTGTGGCAGCACCTGTTCTGGTTCTTCGGACACCCTGAGGTGTACGTCCTGGCGTTGCCGTTCTTCGGCATCATCTCTGAGATCATCCCGGTCTTCTCCCGTAAGCCAATGTTCGGCTACATCGGCCTGATCTTCGCAACGCTCGCGATTGCTGGCCTGTCGATGGCTGTGTGGGCACACCACATGTTCGCAACCGGTGCCGTTCTGCTTCCGTTCTTCTCCTTCATGACCTTCCTGATTTCCGTCCCGACCGGTGTGAAGTTCTTCAACTGGGTGGGCACGATGTGGAACGGACACATCACCTTCGAGACTCCGATGCTGTGGGCGATGGGCTTCCTGTTCACGTTCCTCTTCGGTGGTCTGACCGGTATTATGCTGGCTTCGCCACCGCTGGACTTCCAGCTGCATGACTCCTACTTCGTGGTTGCGCACTTCCACTACACCCTGTTCGGTACCGTGGTGTTCTCCGCAATCGCTGGTGTCTACTTCTGGTTCCCGAAGATGACCGGCCGCATGCTGGACGAGCGCCTGGGCAAGATCCACTTCTGGTTCACGTTCATCGGCTTCAACATGACCTTCCTGGTCCAGCACTGGCTGGGCAACATGGGTATGCCACGCCGCTACGCTGACTACCTGGATACCGACGGCTTCACGCTGCTGAACCAGATCTCCACGGTCGGTTCCTTCATCCTGGGCATCGGTATGCTGCCGTTCATCTGGAACGTCATCAAGTCCTGGCGTTACGGCGAGATTGTCACCGTGGATGACCCATGGGGCTACGGCAACTCGCTCGAGTGGGCAACCTCCTGCCCGCCACCGCGCCACAACTTCACCGCGCTGCCACGTATCCGCTCCGAGCGTCCTGCGTTCGAGCTGCACTACCCGCACATGGTGGAGCAGCTGCGCCGCGAGGCTCACAGCAACCACAAGGCTGATACCCCAGCAACGTGGAAGGGCACGAACTCCGGGAAGTAACCAGATGGTGAACCCCTCATCCTGACAGATCAAACCCCTCATCGGTTCTCCGATGAGGGGTTTTGTGTTGTCAAAAGGTGCTACCCTCATCACAGTCAGCCAGTAACACGAAGGAGTACACCACCAATGACGGCGTTTGAGGTAGAGCTGCAAGCAGGTCTCAAGCCTGCGGTTATCACCGCGTCGGGCCCAGACCGCCCAGGCGTATCGGGATCGTTCTTTACCACCCTGTCGCGCCATAACGTGCAGCTGCTCGATGTGGAGCAGACGGACTTCCGGGGAAGCATGATGCTGGCAGCCTTCGTGGGCATGGACCCAAACGACTTGGTGGACATCGAGCGCGAACTGCGCGTTGCCCTGTGGGACTACGGGCAGCGAGTCACAATCGAGACGGATGTGTCTGAACGCTCCGAGCGTCGCCCCCGCTCTACTCACGTGGTGGTGGTCCTTGGCAATCCGGTCACAGCGGAAGCGGTTTCCAGGTTGGGGACGGAGTTGGCGTCGGTAGGCGCCAACATTGACACGATTCGTGGCATCGCGCAGTACCCGGTGACGGGCCTGGAGCTGTGCATCACGATGCCGAATTACTCGCCGGGCGACGGGCAGGAGATTCGTAAGAAGCTTGCGGAGATTTCCGCTGAGCTGGGCATCGACATCGCGATGGAGCACGCGGGCCTGCACCGCAGGATGAAGCGCCTGGTGTGCTTCGACTGCGACTCAACCTTGATTACTGGTGAGGTCATCGAGATGTTGGCGGCGCACGCGGGCCGTGAGGCAGAGGTTGCCGCGGTGACAGAGCGCGCGATGCGCGGCGAGCTCGACTTTGAGGAGTCGCTGCGTGAGCGGGTGAAGGCGCTCGCGGGTCTCGACGCGTCCGTTATTGACCAGGTGGCGAAGGACATCGTGCTCACGCCTGGTGCAAGGACCACGATTCGTACGCTGAACTCGATGGGGTTCCGCACCGCAGTGGTGTCCGGTGGATTCATCCAGGTGCTGGAGGGGCTGGCGGGGGAGCTGGAGCTCGACTACGTGCGCGCGAACACTCTCGAAATTGAGGATGGGAAGCTGACGGGTCGGGTGATCGGCAAGGTGGTGGACCGCCAGGCGAAGGCGGAGTTCCTGCGCGAGTTTGCTGAGGACAGCGGCCTGCGCATGGACCAGACGATCGCGGTGGGAGATGGCGCGAACGATATTGACATGCTGTCGGTCGCTGGCTTGGGCATCGCGTTTAACGCGAAGCCGGCACTGAAGGAAATCGCGGACGCGTCGGTCAACCACCCGTTCCTGGACGAAGTGCTCTACATGATCGGCATTCCGCGCGACGAAATTGATGACTCGAACGAGCGCCAAGGTATCGACGGCCGCGTTGCGCTGACGAGCCCTGAAGCATGAGTAGAGAGCTAGCCTGGCAGCTTCTGCACGAATGCACCAGCGCTGACTACCGGCAGCGCAGCGAGGATCCGCGCAACCTTGAAACGGTGCAGGCGATGCAGCTAGTGATCAACCTGCCGAAGCAGGATCCGCCGCCGCGAAACGCCATGCTTGTCGACGCCGCCCGCGCCACCGTCGCCGTCTGCCTCGCGGAGCAAGCGGGCCAGGCTGGTCCGTGGCGGGAGCACCTGCGGTGCTGGTACGACCACCGCATCCGCAAGGTCACGCGCCGTGCTCGGAACAAGGCATGGCGGGACGTGCAGTCTGTCCCGGGTGTGACGGTTGGGTCGGTGCGGGCGTTCGTGCCGACCGCGGTGTGTGATGTGCCGCATGAGGTGGCGAAGCTGCAGATAAAGGGAACGGACCTGCCTCTGGAGTCCGTGGAGGGGCAGGTGGGGGCGTCGCTACCTGTGATTGTGGTGGATGCCGGGCTCGAGATGTCCGCGGGGAAGGCGGCGGCGCAGGTGGGGCATGCGTCGATGCTGCTTGCAGCGCAGCGCCCGCTCGAGTGGGTGCAGGCGTGGGCCGAGGACGGCTTCCCGTTGAGCGTCCGCGAGGCGGACAGCGACGTGTTCGCGGAGTGCCTCGCGTACGCACGCGAACACGACGGCGTGGTGGTTGCCGACGCCGGCTTTACCGAGGTCGCGCCAGGTTCGGTGACAGCGCTCGCGTTTAGCGAGCCGCCACTAAGCGTTGCAGCGCGCCTCTGACGGTATCTGGGTTCGTGGTCTCCCAGAAAGCTGGGAGACTGCGGCGCAGGAAGGACCCGTAGCGCTTCGTCACTAAGCGGTTGTCGAGCACGGCGACGACGCCGCGGTCACTGACCGAGCGCAACAGGCGGCCCGCGCCCTGCGCCATGAGGAGGGCGGCGTGTGTGGCGGAGACCTCCATAAACCCGGAGCGCCCGGCAGCATCCGCGGCGTTGGCGCGAGCCTGCAGCAGCGGGTCGTCGGGGCGGGGGAATGGGATGCGGTCGATGATGACGAGGGAGAGGGCGCGGCCGGGGACGTCGACACCCTGCCAGAGGGTCAGCGTGCCGAACAGACAGCTGTTCTCGTTGCGGGCGAACTTGTCCACGAGCGCGCCGGTCGAGTCCTCGCCCTGCAGCATGATGTCGAAGGGGAGCCGGGTGCGCATCGCCTCCGCGGCCTGCTGGGCGGCGCGGCGCGAAGAGAACAGACCGAGTGTGCGGCCACCAGCGGCGGTGATGAGCTCGGCGATCTCGTCGAGCGTCGCATCCGACAGGCCGTCGCGGCCCGGGGCAGGCAGGTGCTTGGCGGTGTAAAGGATGCCCGACTTCGCCGGGTCGAAAGGAGTGCCGGCGTCGAGGCTGTCCCAGGTCTTGTCCGGAAGCCCCCAGGAGGCCGCCATGGCGTTGAAATTACCGCCGACAGTCAACGTGGCGGAGGTGAGCACCACTGTGTGCTCACCGAAGAGCTTCTCCCGCAGCAGCGCAGCGACGGAAAGGGGTGCGACGGCGACGGAGTCGTCGTACTTGTCAGAGCGCGTCAGCCACACTACGTCGTAATGTTTGGCAGGGTCGTCCTCGTCGAAGACCTCGAGGATGCGGACGGTGGCGTCGTGCAGGTCCTCGAGGTGGTTCTTGAGGTTGCCGCGCTCGGCGGCGGTTTCCGGGTCGTTCGCGGCCTCGCCCTCGGGGGCGTCGGCGATGGCGTTGCGGGTGCGCCACAGTGCGTCGCGCACCCCGGTGAAGGCGCCGCGCGCGGGATCGGAGATGCGTTCCCAGCGGCCGGGCTCCTCCAGGGCGAGGGCTGCGCTGAAGTCGTCGGCGACGTCTTCGAGCACCGCCTTGTCCGCGCCGAGCTTGCCCGCACGCCGTGCAGCGAGCGTCAGCGCGCGGGCGGACAGTTCGTTGGTGGCCACGGAAGTGATACGCCCGTCGAGTTCGTGGGCCTCGTCGATGATGACGACGTCGTGCTCCGGCAGCACGTCCACGTCGGCGAGTGCGTTGATCGCCAACAGCGCGTGATTCGTCACCACCACGTCGACGGAGCGGGTCTTCTCCCGCGCAAGCTCCGCGAAGCACTCCTCGCCGTGCGGGCAGCGGCTGGCCCCCAGGCACTCGTTGGAGGTGACGGACACCTGGCGCCACGCAAGGTCGGGCACACCGGGCTCGAGGTCGTCGCGGTCGCCGGTCTCGGTGTCCTGCGCCCACTCGGCGACGCGCTTGACGTGCTTCCCCAGCCAGGAAATGTCGTCTTCCTCGATGAGCGCTTCAGGGGTCTCCTCGTCTAGCCCGATCTTGTGTAAGCAGACGTAGTTGTTGCGCCCCTTCTGGATGGCGAAGGTGGGGCGGCGCTCCAGAAGCGGTTCGAGGGCGTCGGCGAGCCGGGGCAGGTCACGCTCGACGAGCTGGCGCTGTAGCGCGATGGTGGCCGTCGATACGACGACCGTGCTGTCCGACTGCTGCGCGTGCCGAATTGCGGGGATGAGGTAGGCGAGCGACTTGCCGGTGCCTGTGCCTGCCTGGACGGCGAGGTGCCGGCCGGCGTCGATCGCTTTGGTGACGGCCTTCGCCATCGCGACCTGCCCGGGGCGCTCTGCGCCACCGAGAGCGGCGACGGCGGCCGCGAGCAGGTCTTCGGTCGTTTGGGCGAAAGGCTGGTCACTCACGTCGGGAAAGTCTACCTACTCGGTGGGCTCAGGGAAGCCGACGAAGCGCGTCGGGATCGCCGCGTCGCCCTTCGCCAACGCCAGGCCCTCCCACGGCAGGGTGGTGCGCGCGGTGTTGTGCAGCTCGCGGGCGGTCTCGAGCTCGTCATGCTTGTCGACGACCTCTCCATCCCGAATCAGCGGTACCACCAGGTCGCGGTACTCGAGGGCTGGCTTGGTGTCGATCTCCGCGCGCAGTGGGTAGATGAGCTCCGCCACCGCGACGCCGGAGGCGCGGTAGGCGCGCTTGGCCAGCTTTGCACCGCCGTAGGTGCGCTTCCCGGAGGAACGCTTGGCCACGGGGTGGCCGTCGACCTCTACAAGCTTGTACACCAGCGTGGCCGTCGGTGCGCCGGAGCCGGTGACCACCGAGGTGCCGACGCCGAAGCCGTCGACAGGGTCGCCGCGCAGGCCCGCGATGGCGAATTCGTCGAGGTCGGAGGAGACAATGATCTTGGTGTTGAACGCGCCGGCCTCGTCGAGCTGGGCGCGCACGCGGCGCGAGACGATGCCTAGGTCGCCGGAGTCGATGCGGATCGCGCCGAGCTCAGTGCCCGCGACCTCGAGCGCGTGCTCGATACCCTTGGTGATGTCGTAGGTATCGACGAGCAGCGTGGTGTCCTTGCCCAGGCTTTCGACCTGCGCCTTGAACGCGGAGACCTCGTCGGGGCGGCCCTCCTCGTCGACGTGCAGCAGCGTCCACGCGTGGGCGGCGGTGCCGGAAGCTGGGATCCCGTAGCGGTGGGAGGCTTCCATGTTGGAGGTGCCGACGAACCCCGCGATGTAGGAGGCACGCGCAGCAGAGACCGCTGCCTGCTCGTTGGTGCGGCGCGAGCCCATCTCGATGATCGGGCGGCCATCAGCTGCCGTGACCATGCGGGATGCAGCGGAGGCGACCGCGGAGTCGCCGTTGAGGATCGAGAGGATGACTGTTTCTAAGATCACGCACTCGGCGAAGGTGCCGCGCACCGTCATGATGGGGGAGTAGGGGAAGTAAATATCGCCCTCGCGGTAGCCGTCGACCTGGCCGGAAAACGAGTAGTCCCGTAGGTATTCCCTGGCCTCGTCGGAGAGGAAGTCGAGCGCCTCGATCTGGGCGTCGGTGAATCGGAAGTTCTGAATCGCGTCGACAACTCGGGCGGTGCCTGCGACGACGCCGTAGCGGCGGTCATTCGGCAGGCGGCGGGTAAAGACCTCGAAGGCGCACTGTCGGTATGCGGTGCCGTCTTGCAGGGCAGCGTCGAGCATCGTCAGTTCGTACATGTCCGTCAGGAATGCCGTCGAGTAGTTGGGGTGGGCCTGGTTTTGCATCATGTTCGATGAGTGTAGTGGGTCGACGGGCTTGGTTGGCGTATTAGCACACAATGCGGGCGGGCGTCGTGTTTCCGAAGCAGGTAAGGTGGTGCACATGAAAAAGACAGGAATTGTAGCGATGAGTTCGCCGATGGCGTCTCCTGAGCTCGACGAAGCCATCGACGTCGAGGTTGCGACGAGCGAAAACCTGCCGTGGATGTGCATAGTGTGGGACGACCCCGTCAACCTGATGAGCTATGTCACCTACGTTTTTCAAACAGTCCTGGGCTACGACCGCAAGCGCGCTCAGGAGCTCATGATGCAGGTGCACACCGAGGGGAAAGCGGTGGTGTCCTCTGGTGAAAAAGACAAGGTCGAGGGCGACGTGAAGAAGCTGCACACCGCTGGCCTCTGGGCAACAATGCAGCAGGCCGGATAGGCCAGGGCAAGGAGAGAGTAGCGAATGCAAGCTTGGCGGAAGAAGAAGGGCCTGTTGCGCTCAGGCATCAAATTTACGACGCTGTTTGACCCCCTCGAGCGCGAGATCATCGGGGACTTGACGGCGACGGTGTCCGAGGCGTTGATCGCTAGGGCGCAGTCCGCGCCGCGCGACGAGTTCTCGGAGATGATGGGGCTGTCTGTGGGCCACTCCGAGGCGCCGACGGACCCGAAGCTAGCCCGCCTGCTGCCGGACTTTGAGCGGGAGCAGGACGAGGAGTTCGAGGGCGACAACGGCCTGCTTCGCAGCTTGCACGAAAACGACATCATCAAGGCGAAGCTGACCAACCTGCAGGTGGTCAACGAGGCGCTGGGCCCAACCGGTGGCGTTGAGGTGACCATCGAGGAAGAGGAGGCACACCAGTTCCTGGCGGCGCTCAACGACATGCGCCTGTACGTCTCGGCCGACGACCGCGGCGGCGAGGCCGCCGAGCAGCAACGCGCGCAGCTCATCGAGTGGCTGGCGTTCTGCCAGGAGTCGCTGCTGCAGGCGATGATGGGCGAGTAAGCATATGACGCAACCTCCACACGCACCGAGGCCAGGCTGGGGCTACGGCCAGACTGGGCAGCCGGGTTACGGCAAGCCCTTCGACCGGCCGTTCTCGCACCCGGACCAGCAGCTTGCCGCGTTCGGCGTCGACCCTGCGATGGACCCCGCCGCGCAGCGCAAGAGCAAGTTCAAGCAGCAGCGCAGAACCGGGCTGCTGTTCGCCCTTGGCTACATCGCGATTATCTGGGCCGTGCACATCCTGAACATGGCGGTGTTCGGCGGGGCGCTCAACGACTTTGGCGTGCACCCGCTGGATCTGACCAGTATTTGGCACATCTTCACTTCGCCGCTGCTGCACGCTGACCTGGACCACTTGATCGGCAACACCGGATTGGGTGCGCTCTTCGCGTTCTTGGTGGGGTACTCCGGTAAGCGGGTGTTCTGGGAGGTCACGGCCTTCGTGGTGCTGATTGGCGGCATCGGAACCTGGTTGTTTGGCGGTATCGGCACGAACCACATTGGTGCCTCGGGCCTGGTCTACGGGTGGCTGGCGTACCTGCTGGTGCGCGGCTTCTTTAATAGGTCGGCGGGCCAGGTGTTGCTTGGTGTCATCCTCGGGTTTACGTACTCGGGTCTGATGTGGGGTGTGCTCCCACTGGTCGAAGGCGTCAGCTGGCAGGCGCACCTCTTTGGAGCGATTGGCGGCATGGCGGCGGGCATGATTATCACCTCGGACGACCCGCCGGAGCTTGCGATGAAGAAAGCGCAGAAGAAACAGCGCAAGAATCCGAATCAGCCCTATGGGCTAGGATGATGTGACGTGAAAACGCTCGAGAACAATGCTCCTATCGGTCTTTTCGACTCTGGCGTGGGCGGACTGACGGTAGCCCGCGCCGTCATAGACCAGCTGCCCAACGAGTCGATGATCTACATCGGCGATACCGCGAACAGCCCGTACGGCCCGCAGCCGATTGCGCAGGTGCGCCAACACGCAATGCGTATCGCCGACGAACTCGTCGCCCGCGGCTGCAAGATGCTGGTCATCGCCTGCAACACGGCCACTTCCGCATTCTTGCACGACGCCCGCGAGCGCTACGACATCCCAGTTGTTGAGGTGATTCAACCAGCGGTGCGGCGCGCAATCGCGACGACGCGAAATAACAAAATTGGTGTCATCGGTACGCAGGGCACCATCACCTCCGGGGCATACCAGGACCTGTTCGCGCTCAACTCAAATTTGGAGGTGACGGCCACTGCCTGCCCGCGGTTTGTCGAGTTCGTGGAACGTGGCGTGACGTCGGGCCCGGAGATCCTCAGCATTGCCAAGGAGTACTTGGCGCCGCAGCGCGAAGCGGGCGTCGATACGCTGGTGCTGGGCTGCACCCACTATCCGCTCCTCTCTGGCATCGTGCAGCTTGCCGTAGGGGACGACGTCACACTCGTGTCCTCAGCGGAGGAGACTGCGAAGGACGTGCTCCGCATCCTCACTGAGCGCGACTTGCTGGCGGATCCTGAGGTGGAGCCAACGAGGACTTTCGAGTCCACCGGCGACCCGGCAGTGTTTGACTCCCTCGCGACGCGCTTCCTTGGGCCGATGGTGCACGCCGTAAACCACCCCATGAGCTAGGCCACAGCTGCCGGTTTTTACTGACATGGCTACAAAACTGAGCGTTTTTAGTGGAAACGTTAGAAATTGCGTAGTTTTCATGGCACAGTAATTCCATGAAGTTGACCATTCTCGGGTGTTCAGGGAGTTTAGGCGCCCCCGGTAATCCCGGCTCGTCCTATGTGATCAGTACTCCGGGCAACCCGGACATACTGATGGACTTTGGGCCAGGCGCCTTGGCTGCGATGCAGACGCGCGAAGAAATGGATCCTTCCAACGCGCACCTGATTTTTTCGCACCTGCACGCGGATCACTGCTCTGACGTGCCCTCGCTGCTGGTATGGCGGCGCTACCACCCGGAGAAACCCGCGGAGTGCGCGCATAAGCTGTACGGCCCAGGCCACGCTGCGACGCACTTTGGCCGCATGGCCGCGAACACCGCCGACGAGGTCGACGACATCAGTGACACCTTTGACGTACACACGTGGAGCCCACGAACCCCGGTTGAGATAGATGGCGTGCAGGTCACCCCGTTCCCGGTGGATCACCCGGCGCAGGAATCGCACGCGCTGCGGGTCACGTGCAAGAAGACCGGCGCGACGCTGGTCTACTCGGGCGATAGCGGGGTCACGCCTAACCTAGTCGAGGCGGCCCGCGACGCAGATCTCTTCCTCTGCGAGGCCGCCTGGGGTCCGACATCCGAGGGGATGGCGCCCGGCATGCACCTGTCTGGTGAAGAAGCGGGGCGGATTGCGCGCGAAGCGGGCGTCAAGAAGCTCGTGGTTGTGCACATCCAGCCGTGGGCGGACCAGCAGGCCACGCTTGAGGCCGCTGCGCGCGAGTTCGGCGGGCCGACGGTGCTCGGCGAGCCCGGCGCCTGCTTCGAGCTGTAACGCAGTGCGTTACCCTGGAGGGCATGACAACTTCTGATTTTCTGCGCGCAGACGGGCGCGCGCTCGACGAAATGCGCCCGGTGCGTATCACCCGCTCATTTACCTCGAACCCGGCAGGTAGCGTCCTTGTAGAGTTCGGCAACACCCGCGTCATGTGCACCGCCTCCATCGAGGAAGGCGTGCCGCGCTTCAAGAAGGATTCCGGCGAAGGTTGGCTGACCGCCGAATACTCCATGCTCCCGGCCGCAACCCACGAGCGCATGCCACGCGAATCGATGCGCGGCAAGGTGAAGGGCCGCACCCACGAGATCTCCCGCCTGGTCGGGCGTTCGCTGCGCGCTGCGGTGGACCTGCGCCAGCTGGGGGAGAACACGATCCAGCTCGACTGCGACGTCCTCCAGGCCGATGGCGGTACCCGCACTGCCTCCATCACCGGCGCGTACGTCGCGCTTGCGGACGCCATCTCCGTCCTCAAGGAGCGTGGCGTCGTACCGGGTGAGCCGCTGCTCGCACCAGTCGCCGCAGTCTCCGTAGGGATTATCGACGGCCGTGTTTGCCTCGACCTGCCGTACGAAGAAGACTCCCGCGCTGAAGTTGACCTCAACGTAGTCATGCAGGAGGGCGACAACTTCGTCGAAATTCAGGGCACCGGCGAGCACGGCCTGTTCGGCCGCGAGGAGCTCAACCAGATGCTCGACGTGGCACAAAAGGGCTTGAACGAGCTCATCCAGGCGCAGAAAGCCGCGCTAGCATGACGGTAAGGGTGCTGGTTGCGTCCAATAACGCAAAGAAACTCAAAGAACTCCAGCAGGTGCTCGACGACTGCGGCATCGACGGCGTGGAACTCGTCGCGCTCGGCGAGGTGGAGCCGTACCCGGAGCCGAAAGAAGACGGGCTGACGTTTGAGGAGAACGCGCTGATCAAGGCGCGCGCCGGGGTAGCAGCCACCGGGCTGCCGTGCGTGGCGGACGATTCCGGCCTGGCCGTCGCCGCGCTCAACGGGATGCCGGGTGTGCTCTCCGCCCGCTGGTCTGGGCATGCTGGGCAGCACGGCGCCGTAGACACCGACACCGCGAACAACAACTTGTTGCTCGCACAGATGGCGGACATCGCTCAGCGTGACGCGGCGTTCGTGTCCTGCTGTGCGCTCGTGACCCCGCAAGGTGAGGAGTTCACCGCCGAGGGCCGCTGGGAGGGTAGCCTGCTCGAAGCGCCGAAGGGCGAGCACGGCTTCGGCTATGACCCGATCTTCCAACCAACCGACACCCCCGGTCGCTCATCAGCGCAGCTCACACCGGAAGAGAAAAACGCCCGCTCACACCGTGGGACGGCGTTGCGGGCGCTGGCACCGCGCATCGCGGCGCTTTGTAGCTAGCGTGGGCAGCTAGCGTAGCTGGAACGTGCGCGTGACCTCCTTGCGGCGCTTCGCCTCCACCCAGAAAGACAAGAAGGGGACGACGCCAGAAATCGCGGTCACCGCCCACGTCTGCGCAGCCCAACGGGCCTTCAGCCCCAGGTTCAGCGATGTGACCAGGAACAGGATGTACGCCAGGCCGTGCACGCGCGCCACCCACTCCAGCATGGACACGTCCATGTGCAAGAGGTACTGCATGATCATGCGCGCACACAGGAGCAGCAGCAGGATGCCTGTTGCCCACGCTGCGACAGAGAACGCCGTGAGTGCCTGCTTTACTCGGCGCTGGCGCTCCGGGTGAATCTTGGGTGCTGCTGCGTTTGGCTGCGGCTGGGTCATGCTTTCAGGCCTCTCACTTTCTGTTCGGTTCGCTCTTCGGCTCGCTGTTTGGTTCGCTGTTTGGATCCGCCGAACCACGACGGCGTGGTGCGAGCATTGAGTTGTATTCTTCCACATCGAGAGTAGGACGCTCCGGCAGGAAATCCTCATCAATCTCCACCGGATCACGGTTGCCGTCCGCACCGTAGCGTGCAAGGTCCGCCTCGTAGAGCTCATCCATCGACCCCGATGCGTTCAGCGCATCAATCTTTTCGTTCTCCATCTTTAACCCCGCCTTGTAGGCGTAGACGAAAAACGCACCGAAGAACGGCCACTGCAACGCGTACCCCAGGTTCTGGAACGTTCCTGTCCCAGACTGGTAGCGGGTCCACTGCCAGTACGCCAGCAGACAGCACGTAATCACCGCGGCGAAGAGCAACACGACGTGCCATGCGCGAACCCGAACGTGCCGACGCTTCGGCGCGCCCTCTTCACCTGGGAAACTGTTTTGCTCGCTCACAGTGCTTCAGTCTAGCAACAACACTTATCGACGCCCCCTCCGACAAGTTTTGCGGCCCCGATACTTGTTCTGCGGTTGCGTGTGTCCGCGGGGCGGAAACATTTGGCGTCTTGCCGCTGACAGGTGGAGCAGATCGCGTGTCCGCGCGGCGGACAACGGGGGAGTGGATCCTGTGTCCGCGGGGTGGAAGATGAAAAGGGGGTTGTGTGTCCGCGCGGCGGAAACATTTGATGTCTTGCCGCGGACAGGTGGAGCAGATCGCGTGTCCGCGCGGCGGACACCTCCGCCAACCTGGTAGCAGCAGCCCCGGTCCTTCCTGCTAGTTTGTGCCCACTTGTGCAGTGTGTAGGATGAAAGGCGCTTTATGCGCCCGTGGCGGAATTGGCAGACGCGCTGGATTTAGGTTCCAGTGTCTTTGACGTGTGAGTTCAAGTCTCACCGGGCGCACAAGAGGAAAGAGCCTCCGGGATTGCAAATGACGCAGTGTCGGAGGTTCTTTTGTGCGCGCCGCAAAAGCCAAAAGCTGGGCTTAAGGGACATTTTGTGTGTAACTAACTGTGTCCAGCCCACCCTTTTCTCACGCCTAAGCTGGGGTTCCACTGATGATCAATGCCGGTACCGAATTCTTTCGGTCCGTCGACCTTTTCCCGTTGACCTCTTCCGGTCGACCTACTCCGGTTTACCAACGCAGGTCAGCGCAAAATCGGCAAAATAGCCCCAAAACCATCCAAATCGGGCTGACCTGGGTTGGTCGACGCAATGAGGTCGACCGGAACACCCGAGCGCCTCGATGCGACCAGAATTGTGCACGTCAAGGGCTTTGCGCGTCCCCCTGGCTATATGTGGCCGCGCAACGCGCAGGCGGCTGGTTCTAGTCCCCTAGAGCCCTCGATGCCGCGGGTCCCTGCGCTACCCGCAGACTCCAGATCACACACCAGGCGTCATTCGGTGTTGATTTCTCAAAACGGGCGAATGGAACTGTTTTGAAAACCATATCTGGTTGTTGGCCGAGGTCATCCCGGGAAACCAGATAGATTTATACACACAAAATGTCCCTTAAGCCAAAAGCTGAGTAGCGGAAGCCGCAAAACTACGGCGCGTCGATCGGGAACTGGACGGAGCCGTCCGTCGACTGGGTGGGTGCTTCGTCCTGCTCCGGCCCGTAGATGAGCCAGCCGCCGAGGGCGACCAAGGCCGCGATCGCGATGGTCGCGATGACTGCGCGCTGCTTCTTGGGCTCGGCAGGGCGGTCGGGGTTGTACTCGTCTTTGAGGTAGGGGTCTTGGTTTGGCGTCGTATTCTTATCCACGGCGCCAAAGATATCATCTTATGCGCCGGTGGTTGCATTCAGGTCCCAGTCGCGCAGGATGCGCTCGACGTGGCCGGTTGCACGAACGTTGTACTGTGCCTGCTCAACCTTGCCGTCGGCGCCAACGAGAATGGTGGAGCGGATGACGCCCTGCACGATGCGGCCGTAGTTGTTCTTCTCGCCGAATGCGCCGTAGGCGGTCATGGTTTCCTTGGACGGATCGGAAAGCAGGGTGATCTTCAGATCGTGGTCTTCGCGGAACTTCGCCAGCTTTTCTGGCTTGTCGGGGCTGATGCCGACGACAGCGATGTTGGCGTCGTTAAACACTTCGAGGTGCTCGGTGAAGTCGCAAGCTTCCTTGGTGCAGCCCGGGGTGTTGGCGCGTGGGTAGAAGTAGACAATAACGCGCTTGCCGGCGAAGTCTGCAAGCGAAACGGTTTCGCCTTTGTCGCTGGTCAGGGTGAATGCGGGGGCGGTGTCGCCTTGTTCGAGTCGAATGTTGTCAGTCATAATTCCCCGTTTTACACTAGATTGGTTGGAAGTTCTGTAAATAGTTAACACATCTAGGAGTATGTAGATCGTGGCACGAGATATTCATGACATTGAGCGCAGCCTTGCAGAGACCCGCTCGAAGCTCGCTAGCACCCTCGATGAGCTCGCAGACCGCGCTCAGCCATCCAACCTTGCAGACAGCGCGAAGAGCGAAGCTGCTAACTGGCTGCAGGATGAGACCGTCCAGAAGGTCCTGATTGGTATCGGCGTTGGTGTCGCAGCACTTGTTGGCATCAAGGTGTTTAACAGCCGCAAGCGCAAGAGCGAGCTGAAGAAGCTGCAGGAGCTGCTCTCTCAGCGCTAAAACGCGCAGAAGAGTGCCCCGCCCTCCACGTTGGAGGAGCGGGGTTTTCTGTTACTTGGCGACGATCGTCGCACCTGCCGCTTCCATCTCACGCAGTGCGGCCTGCCCACGCTCCTCGTCGACGGGGGAGCACAGGTCGGCGAGGACGCGGACGTCGAAACCCTCCTTGCGGGCATCAAGCACCGTGGCGCGCACGCAGTGGTCCGTAGCGATGCCGCACACATCAATGGCAGTGACGCCGTGCTCGCGCAGCCAATCGCCGAGCAGTACATCGCCGTCAGTGACGCCCTCAAACCCGGAATAAGCAGCGGTGTAGTGCCCCTTCCGGAAGTACTTGTCAATACTTATCGACGCCAGCGGCGCGCGCAGCTGTGCGCCATCGGTGTCAGCAACGCAGTGGACTGGCCACGTATCCACAAAATCCGGGTCCTGCGAGAAGTGGGTGCCAGGGTCGATGTGCCAGTCCTGCGTGGCGAGCACGAAGTCGTAGTCGTCTCTGTGTTCTTCGAGCAGTGTGTGCACGCCTTCGGCGACGAGATCACCCTTCGCGGTGCCGAGGGAACCGCCGGGGCAGAAGTCATTTTGGATATCAACAAGGATGCAAGCGACAGTCATGCCGATAGCCTAGCCGGTGGCGCGCCTGCTCGGGGCGTTTCAAAGTATGGGGGAATTTATGGGGGATTTGGGTTAAGATACGAAAAAGCCCCTGGCCTGCGGTACTGTTCCCGCTGGTCAGGGGGTTAAGGTGGTGCGCCATCAGGGAATCGAACCCCGAACCCACTGATTAAGAGTCAGTTGCTCTGCCAATTGAGCTAATGGCGCTTGTTGTCTTGGAGGCTGTCCTCGTTGGCAACGTTGAATACAGTAACACTAAGGTTTGCAAGGTGTAAAATCGCCTGGTCAAGGTGGTTATTTTCGATCGTTATGGAACGGTTATCGTTTCGGGTCGTTGTAAAGTAGCGTTTCGTTGTGCTGGGGCGATAGTGTTGTTGGTTGCTAAAACTTCGGGTGTTGTGAGGAAGCGAGAAACGTGACAAGCATGCGGCGGTCTCTCATTGGTGTTGGCCTTGTCGCTGTGTTGGCGGCGGGTGTAGTTGGGTGCTCGTCGGAGGCGGGCAAAGGCATCAACCAGGTGGCGGAAACCACTGGTCAGACGACCGTCAAACCAGAGCCCCCGGCGTTTTCGGTGAAGGACGAGGCGACAGACGTCGAACCCCTCGACCCGATTACGGTGAAGTCCGAAGCCGGGCTCGAAGAAGTCGAGATGACCAACGAGGCAGGCAAGGTTATCGAATCGTCCTTCAATGATGACCGCACCGAGTGGGAGGTCACCGAACCGCTTGGGTACGGCCGCTACTACACCATCGTGGCGAAGGATAAGGCTGGCCAGAAGAAGACCGTGAGCTTTTCCACGGTCGTCCCAGCGGCAACTACGAACGTCTACATGGGCCCGCTTGAGGGATCGACTGTTGGTGTTGCGCAAGCAATCACGTTCCGTTTCGACGTCCCCATCCAGGACACGAAGGCGCTTGAGGAGCTCATCGACGTTGAGACCTCGAACGACACCGAGGGCGGCTTCTTCTGGCTGGACCCATACGAGCTGCGCTGGCGCCCGAAGGAGTTCTGGGAGCCAGGCACCACGGTGAAGGTGACGGCCGACCTCTACGGCAAGGACCTCGGCGGCGGCGTCTACGGCGCGCAGGATAACGAGACCACCTTCGAAATTGGGGACGAGGTGAAGACAGTCATCGACAACAACGAAAAGGTGCTGCGCGTCTACCAAAATGGTGAGCAGATCCGCTCGTTCCCGGTATCGCTGGGTACCGACTTCCAGTACGACACTCCGAACGGCACCTACGTCGTCGGTGACGAGCACACCTCACTCGTGATGGACTCCCGCACCTTCGGCCTCGGGCTGGGGCAGGGCGGCTACGTCACCCCGGTCGACTACGCCACCCAGCTGTCCTACTCGGGCATCTACGTCCACTCCGCACCGTGGGCGGTATGGGCGATGGGGGCCACGAACCAGTCGCACGGCTGCGTCAACGCTACGTATGCGGACGCGCAGTGGTTCCAAGAGACCGTGAAGCGGGGCGACCCGGTCGTTGTGAAGAATACGAACGGTGGCACCCTCAACGGCTACGACGGCCTTGGCTACTGGAACCTGGACTGGGAGCAGCGCTCCGGCGGTTCAAAGGACCCGAACGCTTAAGTCGGTCTGTTAGAAAAAGTTCCCGAGCAGGACTCGAACAAGATGCACCTACCCTACAAGGCAGCGGAATCGCTGGAGGTAATGACTACACTGATGACGTGGTGCTGTCTACTCGGGACAGGTGCGGGACCCCTGTGGTACTACGACGCGGTTGGTACACCCCGGATGCTAAAAGGGGAAAAGGGGGTCCTTGGGGCTATGGCAAGATCAGGCATAAGCACGGAATTTGGAACCTATATACGATAAACAAGTACTTTAAAGGGCTCTGCGAAGCGAGGATGGAAGGTACCGACCGTATCTATGAAACTCCTATCTATGAGGCTGTCCGCACTAATGATAGAAAAAGGTTGGAACTGGAAGATCATTTGAACTTCGAGCAGTAATAGAAACTACAGTGTGGGTCCCTGGAGGACTAGAGCCACGTGGAGTGAAGACAATGTTCCCGCTACGTGAGTCCAATGATGGCAGCGACGTGGTTCCCCAGTGGTTCAATATGGAGAAAAACATAGATTAAAATAGGCGCGGTGAGGCAGGGGGTAAATGATTAACCGTGGCCGGTTCGTGGAATATAAAGCTCTGTGCCCATCTTTTTGTCTGCCTTCGCTCTCCTCAATTCTATAAAGCGTTGAGGCGTGTTGTCGCTAACGGTTCCGAGCCATTTTATTTTATCTCCGCAACCGTAGTCTAAATCCCCGGCGAATGGATCACCGGCAAGCTGATCTGCCCAGGCCTTGACAGCAGTATCTTCTTCCGATGAGACTCCCCCAGTACTCGGTATTGGGGGCATTTCCATGCCAACATACGCAAGTCCTTTCGTGGACATTACTGAGAATACGCAGTAGACGTACTGAGCCGTTCTCCAAGCTGCCCGTAGCTCGACAGCTCCGGAAGAAATGAGGTTTTCTTGAGCAAAATACCGCTTTAAAAGCGAATTCATGTAATAGGCAAAAGACGTTATGTTCCAATTGTCTACCATGTTTTACTCCTCGTATTCGCGCTACTGACAGTCAATGCAGCTTCCGCAGTCCATACCAACTGCATAGTACCTCTGAGTACTTTAGTGCCCAGAGGCTTATCTACATGGTACGTTCGCTACAGGTTCGTCGTTCTAACAGCCAGTCAGACAAGAAGGAACCGTGGCGTAGTTTCGGGATAGCCACATCGACGGTGCTGACCCGTGTATCCAGTAGTCGGTGGCGGTAGCCGTTGCGGTGGTTGACGCGGTTGTCGCTGGTGGTGCCGTAGTCAGCGCTGCCGACAGTATCGTCTTGGGAAGATAGAATTTGGTTGATGAAATCACCGAGCATCTGACGCGTCAGATCGGGTGATGCTTGAGTGAGTAGCTCTTCGAGGTATGCTTTTGGTTGCCAGTTGTGTCGGCACCGGGGGCTTAACTGTGAGAAGCGGGTCGAATAGCGGAGTTCTCCGCTAGGAGGTGTAAAAATTCCTCTGGGTCTTTAACCGTCAAGCGAATGGGTCTTCCGATATTGCGGTGTAGGAGGATATTTGCAGAACCGGCATGGAATGAAATAGTGCCATCCAGGAAGTGAACCCCAAACGTTTGGGATTCGAGTATGGGGCCCGAGGGAAGGATCTCCGCCCCCTTCAGAGATTCCAAACGAACGTTGCTAACTGGAATGCCAAGAACTGAAATCCGAAGGATTTCATCATTCAGCAACACCCCGACATTAAAGAAAATTGCCAGAGACACTAAAAGACCGCATGTGATAAAGGCGGTTTGATCTCTTCTGGTCAAGAAGTAGACACACAATAAGAGTACTGCGAAGATAAGTACGATCCGACTAAAATTATATCCAAATACTCTTGATCGATAACTTGAACCAGTCATGAATATCACTCAACTTCCTTCCAACTATCTTCATGGGTAGTAAGGCGAAAATCACCACTGCGCCGCCCGCCGTTGAGTTGTGAACCCCCGCCAACTCGTTCGAATAAAACTTACTATACCCGCTGGTAAACGGCAAGATCACGCCCTATATTAATCCCCACCAACTGCGGTGGGGCCTTATAGGCTGATACCGCCGGGCGCTGAGTCGGGTGCGCCTGATAGTACCGCTGCTCCTTCGCACGGCGGTGTGCAAGGATCTGTTTCCACTTACCCGTATACACCTCATCAGGCGTGTAATAGTTCAACCCACTGTGACGATCCCGGTGGTTGTACGCCTCAATAATCCTGGCAACCACCTGCTCTGCTTGAGCGATATCACGGTAGGACTCCAACGCGTAACGATGATGCTTCAAGGTGCGATGTGATGACTCCTCATACGGGTTATCGTTTGAAACATTCGGCCTGATCAGCGAGAGTTCCACACCGTTTTCATCCAGCATCGTGCGCATCGAATGCGACGTCATCACACCACCATTATCAGTATGAACAACCCGCACATCATGACCATGCAATCGCTGATCTTTGATAACAGCCTTGATTAAGTCTGTGGCAACCGATTTAATCTGACGCGGCTGGATGGTCCAGCCAACAATCTTTCGCGAAAACAAATCCAACACCGTATACAGGTGAAACCCCTTCGACATAAACGATGCTGGCAACCAAGTAATATCCCAGCACAACACCTGACCAGGCTTACTTGCTGCAACAACAGGCACACCACGCGTGCTATGTCGCGGGGTCGGCACATAGGCAATCGGGTTTTGTGCACGCAGTTGAGCATGCACCCGGTAGAAGGTCCGAAGACTTGCCACCATCTCACCATCGCCATCAAGGTGATCGAAAAAGATCCTGGCAACACTATGCTGCTTGCGTTTGCCAGCAACAAGCAGTGAGGCAACCGTCTTGCGCTGCGCAGCAGTTAACTGCTTCGGGCTGACATGACAAGCACTACCATCGTCGCGTTTACGCCGACGTGGGTGATGCCGGTAATGCCAGCTTGATTTGGATAACCCGACAATTTCCAACGCGGCTTTCAGCGTGTACTTGGCAGCAACTAACGCATCAACGATGCTGTTTTCTGCGGCGATAAACGCCTCGTAGTCGTGTTTTTCATCCCCGGTTAAACGTCGGCCACCACGCATTACTTGTCGGTATATTTTTGCATGATGGCGATGGCTTTTCCCAAGGAATCCACCGGTCTAGCATGTGCAGCATTTTGTTCGTCTTTAATGCTGAGTTGTTTGTCTTTTTCTTCGAGTGCGCCTTCAAGTTCGGCTACTCGTTGTTCAAGGGACTTCGTCAGATCCTTCAGGCGGCGGATCTCGTTGACGTCAGAGGAATCCATACGCACATTCTTCCTTGGGGTAAGTCCTGTGTCGATATCACCTGCGATGAATTGTTTGTTCCACCGGTTTAAGACTTTGTAGGTGATGCCGATTTTTGCGAGGTATTTTCTTTTTGCCTCCGTAGGGTATCTGCGCGTAGGTCATGATGATTTCGCGTTTTTGTTCTGTGGTGAACTCCTCTGATGCGCGGTTGGTGGGAGGTATGACTACCGTCATTGCTGTGTGTCCTTCCTACCCGGTGTTACACCGGGTGACCTGGGGAGTTCACAAGTTCAACGGTACGAGGGGAGCCCGGGAACTTTTTGGGTTTCAGGCCCATTTCGGTCGACTAGTACATGTGTTTTCCCAGGTCGCGACGCCTGTCCATGAAGAACGCTCCCCGCTCATCGAAAGCTCCGGGAACAATTCTTGGCTTAACGTACCTGCCGAAGAAAGGGCTTAAGGGACATTATGTGTGTATAAATCTATCCGGTTTCCCGGGATGACCTCGCCTAACAACCCGATATGGTTTCCCAAACAGTTCCATTCGCCTGTTTTCAGAAATCAACACCGAATGACGCCAGGTGTGTGGTATGGAGTCTGCGGGTAGCGCAGCGACCCCAGCAAGATCGAGGGCTCTAGGGGGCAAGAACCAGCCCGCCTGCGCGTTGGGCGGTCGCATACGGTCAGGGAGACGAACAAAGCCCTTGACGTGCACAATTCCGACCACGTCGAGGGCAGGGCTGGGTATTGCCACCCTCCGTGTACCTACAACAGCCCCTATACCGTTTAACGGTAAGAGCGGCTTCTAGGCATGTCCTTGAGCGAGCTGGCATACAGCTTGGGGCGAGAGGTGAGCTTGCGTGCGCGGTGTCCTGGATGGGCGGTCGAAAGAATTCGATACCGGCATTGATAGTCAGTGGAACCCCGGCGTAGGTGTGAGAAAAGGGTGGGACGGACGCAGTTAGTTACACACAAAATGTCCCTTATCGCGACACGCCGTGTTTACACACAAAATGTCCCTTAAGCCGAAGAAAGCAATGTGCCCCGCAACCTATTTGTACAGGTCACGGGGCACTCTCGGGGTGGCTGACGGGGCTCGAACCCGCGACACCCAGGATCACAACCTGGTGCTCTACCAGCTGAACTACAGCCACCATCGCTGTTTTTCAACAGCGGGAACTACTTTACAATGAAAGCCTAGGATTGCAAAAACCGCTGGTAGTGGGCGTGTGCGGCGGCTGCGGCGTCGACAGCTTGCTCGGAATCCGGGCCTGGGTCCGGCGTGAACACGGAACGGCGGTAGTAGTCGAGCTCCTGGATGGATTCCACGATGTCGGCGAGCGCGCGGTGCGCCAGACCTTTCTCGGGCTGGTTGTAGTAGGCGCGCGGGAACCAGCGGCGTGAGAGCTCCTTGATGGTGGAGACATCGATCATGCGGTAGTGCAGGGCGGCGTCGAGACGCGGCATCTGCTCCCGGATGAAGGATCGGTCGGTGGCGATGGAGTTGCCCGCAAGCGGCGCCGGGTGTTCCGGGTCGCAGTGCTTTGCAATCAGCGCGAGGACGGCGTCCTCGGCCTCCTTGATGGACACTGAGGAGGAGCGGATCTCGTCGAGAAGCCCGTTTTCGGTGTGCATGTTCAGCACGAAGTCGTCCATTTCGGCGAGCTCATCCTCGGTGGCGTGGACGACCAGGTCCAGGCCTTCGTCGAGAATCTCAAGCTGGGCATCAGTGACGAGCGCTGCGACCTCCACGATGACGTGGCGGGACGTGTCTAGGCCCGTCATCTCCAGGTCGACCCACACGATGCGGTCGTTTTTTGCAGGGACATCCATCTATTCTTCTCCCATCTTTGCGTAGAACCGCCCCATGATCGGGGCGAGGGCGCCGCGCGGAGCGTACGTCGATACGAAATCCATCACCTTGGAAAGCGGGCCCGGCACCACGCGGCGCTTGTTGCTACGCATCGCGCTGATGGTGTCTTTCGCGCAGGACTCGTACGTGGTCCAGAGGAAGTCCGGCACGACCTTGTCCACGATCGACTGCTCCTCCTCAGGAACTTCTGCCTCTCGCACCGGCCCCGGCGCGAGCAGAGTGCAGTGTACGCCGCTGTCCTTGAGCTCATAGTGCAGGGCCTCCGTAAACGTATTGACGCCCGCCTTTGTAAACACGTACGTGGCATTGTTCGGGATCGGCGTGTTGCCCGCTGCCGAGCCGACGTTGCACAGCGCGCCCGCGCCGCGCGGCACCATTTGGTCGAGCACCGCCTTCGTGATGCGGAACACCGCCGTGGCGTTGAGGTTGAACTGGTCCGTCTCGTAGTTCCAGTCCTGCTTCATAAACGGTCCGAACGAAGCGATGCCAGCGGAGTTCACGCAGATGGTGATCTTCTTCTGCCCGATGTAGTCCAGCAGCGCGCTCACGTCGCGCTCCTTGGACAGGTCTGCCGCGAAGACTTCGGCGTTGATACCGTGCGCATGCGCCAGCTCTTCGGCAAGCTGCATCAGCACCGCTTCTCGACGCGCCACCAGCAGTACGTTATATCCAGCAGCAGCAAGTTGGCGCGCAACTGCCTCACCGATGCCCTGTGAAGCGCCGGTAATCAGCGCGAACGAATCAGTAGTTGGGGAGGGAAATGTCATGCACCTCAGGGTACCCGACTGCCCGACTCCGCAATCGAGCGCAACTCCTCGATACAGTCCTGGTATGCGCGGGCACCGGTAGCGGTCAGAGAGACCCAGTCCACGTTCTTGTCCGGGTTCGCCTTGCGGTCCGTGTCAAGCCAACCACGTCTACAAAGTCGGAGCCGAGCACGACTGCGGAGCCGGAGCCAAGCGTGAAGCCGAGCACGACTGCGAAGCCGGAGCCAAGCGTGAAGCCGAGCGCGACCGTGAAACCGGAGCCGACGGTGGTGAAGCCGGAGCCGACGACGACGGTGAAGAGTTCTACAAAGGCAGTGCCGTCACCGAGCACGTCTGTCAAGCCAACCACGTCTACAAAGTCGGAGCCGAGCACGACTGCGAAGCCGGAGCCAAGCGTGAAGCCGAGCGCGACCGTGAAACCGGAGCCGACGGCGGTGAAGCCGGAGCCGACGGCGGTGAAGCCGGAGCCGACGACGACGGTGAAGAGTTCTACAAAGGCAGTGCCGTCACCGAGTGCGTCTGCCACACCAACCACGTCTGCCAAGCCGGAGCCAAGCACGAGCGTGGAGAGTTCTACAAAGGCAGTGCCGTCACCGAGTGCGTCTGCCACACCAACCACGTCTGCCAAGCCGACGCCAACCACGAGCGCTAAGCCTGACTCGAGCAGTAATTCAAGTTCCGAGTCACGTGGAATATGCTCCAGCAATTCTTCCAGCCAAAGTAGTAAGGGAGACAATGGGAGCAGCACTGGTGCAGCCGTGTGTGGAGTGGTCTTTACCGGGCTCCTGCTGATCGCACTGGGCATCCTTGCCACAGTGCCCCCACTGAAGGACCAAATCGATCGGTGGTTGCGTAGTTTGTGATGCATTGAACTGCCTAGAGATGGCAACCTAGGTAGTTTTCACGCTGTACCAATTTGAGTGATTTGTTCCCGCTCGCTTGAAGGAGAGGCTGTTTCCTCAGGAGAGCGGGAAGGTCCTCTGTATGCATTTGCCTCACATTAAACGCACGGTATAAGCTGGCACCTACGCGTGTTTTAGCGTGCGCGGGGCTATGGCGCAGTTGGTAGCGCACCACACTGGCAGTGTGGGGGTCACGGGTTCGAATCCCGTTAGCTCCACAGAAAAGACCGCAGGTTGCTTAAGACCTGCGGTCTTTGTGTTCCCGGACCGGCGCCGTCACTGCGACGTGCTCGCCGTTGCGCAGCGTGAACTCCAGCTGGTACGCGTGCAGGAACATGCGCTGCGCGCCCGTGCGCGAGCCGTACGCGCGGTCGCCGACGATGGGGTGGCCTTCGTGGGCGGCGTGTACGCGGATTTGGTGGCGTCGTCCAGTAATGAGCTCGGCCTCGACGAGCGTGTTCGGCCCGCGGTTTTCCACGCGGCGGAATCGTGTGTGGGCGTCGTCGCCGTCGGCACGTACGACCATGGTTTTCGGTGTTCGCGCGATCGGGGCCTTTACGTCGCGTGTACCCGCCCAGCGTCCCTCCACGACTGCGCGGTAGATGCGGATCACGTTCTGCTCGCGGAAGGCTCGCTGCAGGTGGCGCAGCTCTGCATGGTTGAGCGCGATCAGCAGCGCCCCGGACGTCTCCTTATCGATGCGGTGCGCAAGCTCAGCGTCGGGGTATACGTCGCGGATGCGCTCGATAACGCCCCGCCGCGTCCCGGTTCCCGCATGCACCGGCACCCCCGCCGGCTTATTTACTACCAGTGTCGTCGGCCCCTCCCACAACACTTCAAACCCGTGGTTTTTGCTTTTCGACGCCCTCTTCGTTTCCTGACAGAACTCACCCGGCAACGTGATCACGTCCCCAGCTCGGACGCGGTAATCCTGCTTGATTCGTTTCTGGTTGACCCGCAGCGCCCCCTTGCGTGCGAGCTTGAACAGCATGGTCGCCGGGCACGTGGTGTAGCTGGCGAGGAACTTGTGTATCCGCCGACCGTCGTGGTCCTCCGGGACCGTGATCGCCGTGTAGTCGGGTGGGGGAATGTAGGTGGTCATGGCTGGCACCATAGCAAGGTGCTAGTACTGGTGCCATGTGTGAAACATCATTCGCTACCGTCGAGACGCAGGTAGGCCCCTTGACAATCGTCGTTTCGCCGCGCGGAGTACGCCGGATCGCGTTGCCGACGGACGACCCCGCTGAGGTAATCCACGCCACAGGCGCGCGCCCCGGACCGATTGGTGCCGTCCGCGGGCAGCTCGAGGAATACTTCGCCGGGGCGCGAACGTCTTTCGATGTCCCGCTCGACCTTGAGGGCCTCCCGCCGTTTCGGATGAAGGTGCTGGGCGCGCTCCAACACGTGCCGTTCGGTGAGACGATAACGTACAAGGAGCTTGCTGTGGACGTCGATAATCCGGGGGCGGTGCGTGCCGTCGGCACTGCGTGCGCGCGCAACCCGCTGCCGCTGCTCATTCCGTGTCACCGGGTCGTGCGTAGCGACGGCCACCTCGGGCGCTACCGTGGTGGGGAAGACATGAAGCGATTCTTGCTTGCATTGGAGGGTCACCATGAACGATTTCAGTAAGCGTTGTACCGCGCCGGGCCAGGCGAGCAGCGAGGCCGCCGGCCTGCGCTGGCTGCGCGAGGGCAGCGAGGCAGTCGTGGAGGTCTGCGGCGTGGACGAGGAGCAGCGGACGCTACGGATAGAACGCGTCGAAACCGTGCGTCCCACCCGCGACGCAGCGCGCCGGGCTGGGGAGGAGCTGGCGAAGATTCACGCGATGGGCGCGGAAGCCTTCGGTGTGCCGCCGACCGGTTGGGATGGCCCGAACTTCATCGGCCGGGTTGAGCAGGACTGCGTGCCGGAGCAGCGGTGGGCGAAGTTTTATACAGAGCAGCGCGTGCTGCCGTTCGCTAGGAGCGCACATGTGGCGGGAAATATTTCGAAGCAGCAGCTAGAGCTCGTGGAACGCGCCTGCGCTGCGCTTGTTGAGGGGGACGAGGACGCCCCGCTGGCGCGTATCCATGGGGATCTTTGGGCGGGCAACCTGCTTTTCGACGAGTCCGGCCCGAGGTTCATCGACCCGGCGGCACACGGTGGGCACCCGTTGACGGACATCGCCATGCTGGCGTTGTTCGGCGCGCCGTTTTTGGAAGATATCCTTGCGGGCTACGAGTCGCGGGCAAGCCTGGGGGAGGACTGGCGTCGGCGCATCCCGATTCACCAGCTTCACCCGTTGGCCGTGCACGCGTTGACGCACGGCCCGGCGTACGCGGGGGAGCTTGCCAACGCCGCGCAAGCGACGTTAGACGTGACGGGCTAAGCCTTCCACCAGGAGGAATCTGGCCCTGGCGGCAGGTGTCGTTTGTGCTGGCCGATGCGCCACAGGTGCTCGATGCGTTCCGCCGCCGCGGACGGAACGGTTTTGCCTTCGAGGTAATCGTCGATGTGCTGGTAGGTCACGCCGAGCGCTTCTTCATCGGGCAAGGCCGGGCGGTCCTCTTCCAGGTCGGCGGTGGGGACTTTCTCCCAGAGGCGAGGGTCGGCGCCGAGCTCGCGGAGGAGAGCTGCGCCTTGGCGTTTGTTGAGGCCGGCGAGGGGGGTGAGGTCGGCGGCGCCATCGCCGAACTTGGTGAAGAAACCGGTGACGTTTTCCGCCGCGTGGTCAGTGCCGATGACCAGGAGGTTGCGCTCGCCAGCAAGCGCGTACTGCGCCACCATCCGAAGTCGGGCCTTCACGTTGCCCTTGTTGAAGTCGCTGAGGGGCGCCCCCAACGCGTCAGCGGCCTCGTCGCTGAGCGCTTTCGTTGCAGGTGCGATGTCGACGGTCACCGTCTCATCCGGTTCGATGAAGCGGAGCGCCAACTGGGCGTCGTCCTCGTCGACTTGGACACCGTGGGGGAGGCGGACGGCGAGGAAGTGGGCGTCGACACCCGAGTCCCGCAGCCGCTCGACAGCGATCTGCGCGAGGCGACCTGCGAGCGTCGAGTCCTGGCCCCCGGAAATGCCGAGCACGAAACCTGCTGAGGAGGCGGAGCGGGCGTAGTCACAGAGGAATGCGACGCGGCGCTCAATTTCTCGCGCGGGATCAATCGAAGGTTGGACCCCGAGCGTGTCGATGATCTCTTGCTGTTTGCTGCTAACTTGCGGTGAATCTGGCCGAGACATAGGAACCAGCGTACCCACGGTGCATATTGGTATGCATGCAACAACTCACCACTGCCCAACGAAGCTACGTCCGGAAAGTTGCGGGCGTCGCCGCGCTGGGCGGGCTGCTCTTCGGCTACGACACCGGCGTGATGAGCGGCGCGCTGCTCTACATCACCCCCGAATTCCAGCTCACCCCAGGGCAAGAAGGGCTTGTGACCTCGATGTTGCTCGTCGGTGCCGCGGTCGGCGCGCTCAGCGGCGGAGCGATCGCGGACAGGCTCGGCCGCAAACGCACCTTAATAATGGGCGGCCTCGTGTTCATCGCGGGCTCGCTGTGGTGCGCGCTTGCGGGGTCGGTGGAAGCACTCGCGGCGGCCCGAACGTTCTTAGGGGTCGGCGTCGGCGGAGTGTCTATCGTGGCGCCGATGTACATCTCGGAGATGGTGCCCGCCCGGGTGCGCGGCAAGATGGTGTCACTGAACACGCTGATGATTGTGGTGGGGCAGCTGCTCGCGTACTCCGTGAACTCGGTGCTTGCGTCCACCGGCAGCTGGCAGCTGATGCTTGGACTCGCCGCAGTGCCCGGAGCCGCGCTGGCCGTCGGCATGGCATTCCTGCCTGAAACACCCCTGTGGCTCGCCCGCCACCAGCGTATCGACGCAGCCCTCACCATCGGCGACCGCGTCGGCATGACCCGCGAAGAACTCACCCTCGAAACCACCGAAGACGCCGAGCTTCGCGCCCAGCGCGGCGGCGAGTGGGCACGCCTACGCAACGTTCGGTGGCTACGCATGACCGTGCTGATCGCCGCGCTGCTCGGCATCACGCAGCAGGTCACGGGCGTGAACGCCATCGTCTACTTCGCGCCAACGATGATGAACAAAGTCGGCCTCTCCACCGAAAACGCCGTCTACACCTCTATGGTGATCGGGCTCGTCTCCGTCGTCGCGTGCTGGGTCGGACTGCAGGTCATCGACAGGATCGGCCGCAAACGACTACTGCTCATCGGCCTGAGCGGCAACGTCATCTTCCTCTTCGCGCTCACGCTCACGTACCGTGCCGCGGAAAACAACGCCGCACTCGCGTGGGTCTCACTCGCCTGCATGGCGCTGTTCATTGCGTCGCAGCAAGCAGCAGTTTCGCCCACGACCTGGCTGCTTATCTCTGAGCTGGTCCCGCCACAAATCCGCGGCGCCGGCATGGGCCTCGCAGGGCTTGCACTGTGGGTCATGAACTGGATCGTCGCCCAGTTCTTCCTCCCACTTGTCGACGCCCTCTCCGCCACCGCCACCTTCTCCATCTTCATCATCTGTGGCATCCTTGCAGCAGGATTCGTCCGCTACTTCGTCCCCGAAACAATGAACCGGAGTCTGGACGAAGTGGCGTCGGAAATGGAGCAACGCTACACCAAGTAGCACCGGCGTTTTGGTTTCCCCACGTGATGGGGTAATATAACGCGACGTGTCGCGACCAGACTGTTTCCAGTGGTCGCACGAAGATGAAGATCCTCGATTAGAAAGGAGCGCCCGATGAAGGTCCGCAAGTCGCTTCGGTCGCTGAAGAACAAGCCGGGCGCCCAGGTTGTGCGCCGCCGTGGCAAGGTTTACGTCCTGAACAAGAAGGAGCCACGCTTCAAGGCTCGTCAGGGCTAATTCAGCACTCGTGAAAACCCGCACCTCGTGTGCGGGTTTTTTCGTGCCCGGGGCACTAGGGTGGTGGAGGTGAAACGAGCATGCTGCGCCCTCCTCGCCGTGACCGCCCTCGGGGCCTGCGGGACACCCACTAACGACGCCCCGCCGACCATCACCGTCACCTCAACGACAACGCACCCGAACGCTCAGCCGCCTGCACCAGTTGACGAACCGGTGGGCGAAGAGGACGTCGATAAGCTGCTTTCCGCCATCGCTGATGCTGTTGCCAACCAGTTCGGAGGCACCGTCGCAGTCGCCGCGGGCGGGGTCGGCAGCAGCGACGACCCAGCGATGCCTGCCTGGTCAACCATCAAAGTCCCCCTCGCAGTTGCCGCGTACCGCGTGGCGCCCGACACCGCGCAGCTCGCAGCACCCGCCGCGATCACCGCCTCAGACAACGACGCCGCGCTGCAACTCTGGAACGCCCTGCCACCCGGCGCCGGCGATACCGTCTTGGCCGAGGGTGGCGTACCAAAAACCATCAACACCGAACGCATCCGGCCCGAGTTCTCAACCTTCGGCCAAACCATGCTCACCGCCGCCGAGGAGTCCACCTTCATGTCCAATCTGAGCTGCCTGAGCGACGCCGACCCCGTCCTTGAGTTGATGGGGCAAATCGTGCCCGGGCAGGACTACGGCCTCGGCCAGCTTCCCAATGCGCGGTTCAAAGGCGGGTGGGGGCCCTCGGAGACTGGTGGATACGAAGTGCGCCAGATGGGACTCGTGTCAAATTCCGTAGAGCAGGACGTTGCTTTGGCTTTGGTCGTTGTCCCCGCCGACGGCAGTTACCAAACCGGCCAAGCCATGGCCAACGCCGTTGCAGAACAGCTCCGCGGCCGACTGGATCAGCTGCCGGTTGCGGCCTGCTGATTGTTTGATGAGGGTGTCCGCGGGACGGACAAACAGCTGGCGAAGCTTGGCTCAACCCACCTCTCAATAAGTAAGGTTTCCGCGGCGCGGACACCGCTTCGTGATTTGTACGGACGATTCCCGCATTCCGCGGGGCGGACAATCTATCCGTTGTTACAACCCAACCTCCCGCACAGTCCGCCGCGCGGACTCCAACGAAGCTTTAGTCGACTCCAGTAGCATTCCGCGGCGCGGACAGAGCGAGTTCAGCTCAAGACCCCAACGATTGCATCAAGGTGTCCGCCGCGCGGACACCCACCCACACACCCGTGCTCGAAAGTGGCGTCGCAAAGCACCCCGCGCACTGTCCGCCGCGCGGACACCCACCAACAAATATTTGAATAAACCTCTTGACACCACTATTCGAACACGTATACTAAACAACAACCAAAACACCAGGGGGAACCATGCACACCACCATCGACGCCGACACCATCATCAACACCATCGTAGAAAGCGCACGCCTGTTCGCATACTCACACGCAGAAATACTCACTGCGATCGCCGAATTCGACACCCACAACCTCGCCGAAGCCTACGGGTGTGCCTCAACCGGGGCATGGCTTGCCAGAGTGCTAAAAATGAAACGCACCCGTGCCTACGAATACGCCGCCGTCGCACGCAAACTCACAAGCTTTCCCACCATCCTCGACGCGCTGCGACAAGGAAGCATCGACTACACCAGTGTGCGCTACATGCTCGACTACGCCACCGAGGCAAACCAACACGAACTCGTAGAGATAGCCGCCGAATCTGGCTACCAAGGCCTCGTACACGCCCTGGCAGGCGCAACCCCCACCGACAAACAGCCCGAGGATGCTGGTGCACACTGCGGGCTGACCATCCGCGAAGACGGCCAATACCTACGCGGCTGGTTTTGCATGAACGCGACCGACGGTGTGGCCTTTCAAGCAGCCCTGCGCGCAGGAGCACACGCCTATGCGGATGACAACGCGATGGATGAGGCGGATGCGCAGATGATGCGCTCGACCTTCGGGCTGCCACCGGCACGATTAATGCTGCAATCACTCATGGGGATGGTGCACATGGTGCGCACCGGGGCCGCCACACACGCCACGATGGCGCCGGCGGCACAGGTGATGGTGCATATGACATCAGATGGGCGAGCATTTTTGCCGAATCACATGGCGGCGCCTGCCACACGGCTTGCCAACTTGGTAGATCATGCAGATTTGATGGGTGTGCTCTATGACGCCCAGGGGCAGGTGATTAGGTTTGGGCGCAAACGCCGTTTGGCAAGTAGCAAGCAGGTGCAGGTGTTGTTGGGGATGTGGGGGCATAAGTGTGCGGTGCCGGGGTGTGGGCATACCAGGTTTTTGCAGATGCATCATATTAGGGATTGGGCTGAAGGTGGTGCGACGGATGTAGAGAATTTGGTGCCGTTGTGCTCGAGGTGTCATTCGTTGGTCACGGATGGGTTTATTCGGGTGGTCAAGCCGGGACCTGTGTTGTATTTCCGGTTTGCCAGTGGTGAGCAGTGGGTGTGTGAGCCTGGTCGGGTGGGGTATCGCGATGATGCTGCCGAGATTGAGTTGGATGGGTGGGGTGTGGATTCGTTTGCGGATGAGATTGCACCGACGTGGGACTGGGACCGTCCCACAGTCTAAGCACGTCGGTGCATCTTCCTACGGCAGCATTGACTGAATCTGCTTCATCAGCTGAGGGTTCGTAGCGACGACGCCACCAACCAACGCGATGATACCCAGGATTACCAGTGCTGCGATTCCGCCTTTCGAGGAACCGGAGGCGCTGCCACCTTCTTCAGTTGGGGGCTCGGACTGCGTGCTAGCCGCCGGAGTTGTTTCGGACGGGGCTGTAGGCGTTGTTGCCTCGTCGGACGGCTTGGCTGGGACCGAAGTTTGACGCGGAGACTCGGCAGCTGGGGTCGTCCCCTTCGGCTTCTGCGGGGCTGACGTAGCTGACGTCGAGGGCACCGTCGTCTTAGATGGTCTTGCCGGGACCTTTGTTTGCGTTGACGGAGCTGCGGGAGCTGTCGTCTTGGCTGGGCGAGGCTTCGGCACTGAAAGGGTGATCGTCTCGGAAGCTTGATTGCCGGCTTCATCCGTGGCGGTGATGACTACACGGTGTGTGCCCGAATCTTTGGTCGAACCAACAATCCGGTTCCCTTTATGTCGCAGTCCGGCTGGCAGGCCGGTCACGGACAACGCGGTCTTGGTTGCGTCCTCGACTCGGATCGGCAGGTCGAACTTAGTTGCCGCAGGCGGGTTGTGGTCAACCAAGATGCGAGGCAAGACGGTGTCCACCACGCGGAATTCGATGACACCGTCTCCAGTATTTCCAGCCCTATCAGAAGCTGTGACAAAAGCTTGGAAGTATCCAAGCGATGAAGGAGTACCGCTGATTGTGCGAGAGTTTTCGTCGAAGCGCAGGCCGTGAGGGAGGCCCGAAACGGTAACCCGCTTTAGTTCCACGCTGTCTGTTGCATTAACAACATACGAAAACGGTGAACCGACTTCGGACGAAAACTCAGCGTTTTGCACTGTTGGGGAGGTGGTGTCTTCCACAATCAATTCGAGCCCAGCTTCGGACGTATTGCCGCCGGCATCGGTAGCGATGACGGTGACGGAATGCGTACCAACCGCGTCGGTGACGCCATCGATGGCTCTGTTGCTTTCGTCATAGAAAAGTCCGCGGGGAAGACCCTCGACGCGTACGTCGACAGGTGTTGCGTCGTCAACCTCAATGCTGATGGAGTCATTGAATTCCGAATTGGCTTCCCAGCGAGCGTTGCTCCGCACGTTGATGGTCGGCTTCTTCGTGTCGCGCACCTCGAGCTGAACTGTTTCCGTTGCAGTATTGCCAGCGGGGTCCGTGGCGGTTACGTAGATGTCGTGCGTTCCGACTGCGTTGGTCTGCCCGTGAATGTGTCCCTCATATGACGTGAGGTCATCGGGGAGAGCGCTGACTGTCACGTTGGGGGAATAGCCGCTGTTGTCGGTTACTGGAATCTCAAGGTCGGCGTACTCGCCGGCCTCCAAGATCAACGGAGTGGTATCGATGACGGGCGCAGTGGCGTCGGCAATCCAGAATTCGAGGTTGCGTGAGGTCCCGTTCCCGAGGGCATCTCGCGCTGTTACATTCGCGTATTGCCAACCAGGCTTCGTCGGTGTCCCTCGAACAGTGACGGTGGCGCGGAGCCGTGGTTCGTCGTACTGAATGTCCGCATACAGACCTTCTGGCAGGTCGGTTACCTCGACGGTCAGCTCGTTGTACTCGTCCGTGATGGTGAATTCGAAGGGTTCAATCTCGGCATCGGAGTCGAATTCTTTCTTTTCGACGTCCTCAACCACGGGAGCGGTCTTGTCAGTTGCCTTCGCGTATTCGTAGAGAAGGTTTTCCTGCCAGCCCTCTGGAAGCTCAATCGGATTAGTCTCGAGAAGGCTCTGAACTTCAATGCCTTTCACGTTGCCGTTCTCGTCGTAGTAGATCCCGGAAACAAGGCCGGCAACGTTGTCGCCGATGGTAACTGGTGTGTTGATCTCTGGAGCGAAATCGCCATAGGGGAGAAGTAGGATCGCGTCGCCGACTGTGCCTGCCACCGTCAATGAACGCCAGTCAACGCTAGCTGCGTCACCCAGGTGTACCTGGCCGGTCGATAGGAGCGCTCCAGGAGCACCAGGGTTTTCGCCCAACCGTGTGCCATTTGGGGCCTGGATGTAGGGGAGCTGCGCATCATAGAAGCTACCGATTTCGGCCAGTGCCCAGTGCTTGGGCCACCCGTATGTCGTAGAAACTCCGCGCGCCCCGCCCGGCCCGGTGCACGCGGGGCTGGTGTAGATCCGCTGGTGGACGTGATCGATGTATTTCGCTGTGCACTCCTGGTCGAGGAAGAGGTCGCGGTCATTGTCGTCGAGACCCACGGTGTCGCCCTGGTTGACTGGAACGGGTTGCTCGGCCTCTTTCTGTGCCTTTTGGTATGCGTCCCACTGTTGCATCGCGAGGCCCGAGTAGTTGACGTACTCGTCGCTAGTTGGAGTTTCTTCCCATCCGACAGCTATCCCATACCGCTCGGCCTCGCCTTCGTTTACTCGTTCGTTTCCGGAGTTCACGCCGATAAAGTGACGCTTGCCGTCTTCATCAATGACCCAGTTCGGCCCACCGGAATCTCCCTCATGCATCGGGCTTTGTTGTGTGAGGAGGATGACGTTATTAATCACGCCCATGACGTAGTTCTGCATCACGTGGCCGGTTGTTTGACCGAAGCCGTACACCATCTGACCGACCCGGAGCATTGACGGCAACAGAACGCTGTCGGAGGAGTAGCGATTCTCCCCGAGCAATGCCGAGCGGTTTTCTGGGATATCGATATAGCCCCAGTCTTTGCTCATGGTGCTGTTGGTGAGACTTCCCTCGAAGTCGAACTCAGTCACCATCGCGCCCAGGTAATAGTTCCTGTTTTGTGTGTCGGTGAAGTAGAGAGGGCCGCCATCGCTGCAGTGACCAGCTAAGAAAATACGGCTGTTGGGCTTATCGATGTATCCGACGGTGCAACGATGACCGTTGTTAAAAATTTTGTCACCTTGGTTAATCGTGCTTACTTCGCCCGGAGCATATGACAGCATGGATTCACGCTCGAGGAGTAACGACACTTTGTTCGGTTCGCTTGTCGGAGGAACTTCTGGGTCTGCGAGGAGGACGAGTCCCTGTCTGTGGTCGTCGTTGCTAAAGACGCTCTCATACATCCCGAGGTAGCGGCCGCCGACTGAAACTGGGGCGCCATGTGTCAAATACGCATGGCTCGGAAGCGTAATCGCCAGGAAACCATCGGTGGTGTTCTCAATCGTTGCATCGTAGTCTTCCCGTGGGCCGTGAACGGTCACGGTATTCCCGGCCGAGAGGTACGAACCGAGAACTGGCTCAGCTGACTCACCGACTTGTGGAAGCAGCGAGTCCGGGATCGCGTAGGAAGCGAAGCGATTCAGGAAGAGATCTTTGTTGCGAGAAAAATCGGTCTGCCTGTCCTCGAAGTAGTGTATGGAGCCCTCGGAGTCGCGGTAGTACAGGGAATGCCCTTCGCCGCAAAGCGCGTCGGTATACACACGCCCATCCGCGATGTGGGCAACCTGGCAAAAGTACTCAGCGCCACCCTTTGAGAATGAGAGCTCATCCCGCTGCTCGAACAGCTCCTCATGCTGATCGGGCACCCACTGACTTGTCGTCTGGGCTGTGGCGTCGGGCGGGGAGAAGACAGTGGCGCTCATCGCGAAGGCTGTGAAAAGGGCGATAAGCGTCTTACCAGGTCGGAAGCTTCGCATGAATTAAATGTACAGAATCTTCACGAGCTTCTCACAGTTTTGGTATAGGAGATGCGTCACGAAGTCCGAGCATGCGCTTGACCACGTTCTCGGCAGAGATGAGGCACATGGGCACACCGACGCCAGGAACGGTGGTTTGCCCCGCGTAGTACAGGTTGTCCACTTTGGCGGAAATGTTGCGACCGCGGAAGAACGCGGATTGCCGCAGGGTATGTGCAGGCCCGATGGCGCCACCTGCGAAGGAGTAGTAGCGTCCGGCGAAGTCGGCGGGGCCGATAGTTCGCTTCACGACGACCCGTTCCCGCAGGTCAGCGACACCAGTGCGTGCGACGATGAGGTCCAGTGTCGCGTCAACGATGGCGGCGACGCGCGGGGACTCTGCAGCGCCGTACGCGTCCCCGTGACCGATCGACGGGTCAGCCGCAACCGGGATGAGCACGAACAGATTCTCACACCCGGCGGGCGCGACAGTCGGGTCCGTGGCGGAGGGCTTGCACACGTAGATCGAGCGCGATGCGTCGCGCGAGCCGCTGCTGTCAGCAGGGAACACGGCGTCGAAGTCTTCGCCCCACTCCTCGGAAAAGAACAGCGTGTGGTGAAGCAGTTCCGGCAGCGCACCGCGCACACCAATGAGCGCGAGTACGCAGCTCACACCTGGGTTGTGGTGCTTAAAGTGCGCCTCGGAATAGGTGCGAGCAGACGCGGGGAGCAACGAAGTCTCGGTGTGGTGCAAGTCTCCGGCGGCGACGATGGCGTCGGCGGGCAGGAAGCGTGTCCCGCTTTCGCTGAGCACGTGGACGCCGGTGGCGGAACCGGCGATAACTTCGATGCGGGTCGCCTCGTGCTCGAGCAAAAACTCGACGCCGTGCGCGCGGGCGAGCCGCTCGAGCGCCGTGACGATGCCGCTGAATCCGCCTTGCGGGTAGCGCACGCCGAGAGTCAGGTCGGTATGGCTCATCAGGTGGTACAGGCTCGGGGTGTCGCGTGGTTGCGAGGACAGGAACACTGCCGGGTACTGCAGGATCTGGCGCAGGCGAGGGTCGCGGAATCGTTTGTTCACGTAGCGCTGCAGCGGCTGGAGCAGCAACACCGCGAGGGTGAATGCGCGGGAGACGACGTCGCTGTGCAGGAACGGCCGCAGCGAACTGAACGTGGTGTAGAGGAAGCGGTCGAGCGCGATGTTGTAGACGTCGGCCGCGCTGGCGAGGTAGTCGCGCAGCGCGTCGCCCGCGCCGGGCTCGAGGGACTCGAAGAGGTCGGCGACGGCGTCGGTACCGAAGGGGACGTCGAGAAGCGGGCGGTGTTCGGGGTAGATGCGGTAGCCGGGGTCGAGAAGTTGCAGGTCGAGCTCTGCCGCGGTGGAGGTGCCCATGAGCTCGAAGAAGTGGTCGTAGGCCTCGGGCATGAGGTACCAGGAGGGGCCGGTCTCGAAGCGGAAGCCGTCGATGCGCAACTCGTCCGCGCGCCCGCCGAGGTGCCCATTCTTCTCGACGACCACCACCGCCGCACCGCGCTTCGCCAGCAGGCACGCTGTTGCCAGGCCTGCGATTCCCCCGCCGATGATGACAACGCGCTCCGTCACTGCAGCCTCCTTCCCGTCGCCGCCGTCCGCGCGATGATGGCTGCTTTCCGCGGCGCGGACACCCGGACTCGTTCGGTGAGGATGGCTTCTGGTGGCGTGTCCGCGAGCAAGTCGGTGAGCGCTTCGAACAGGTTCGCCGCTACCGCGACGGCGACACCGCAGCGCTTGGGCAGCGCGGGGATGGCGGACCACGCGGCGTCGAAGTCGTGGCGGATGTCCGCGACGATCGCGTCTCGGCCGGCCTTGGTCAGCGGGTAAGAAGCCTGCGGGAAGTAGTTACGGGCGAGCCGGTTGGTGTCGTCGGCGTAGTCGCGCAGGAAGTTCACCTTCTGAAACGCAGCCCCCAACGCCCGTGCCCCTTCCTGCAGCTTGCCGTACTCGGCCTGGGGAGGGCGTCGGCCCCCGAAGAAGACATCCACGCACAGCAAACCGATGACCTCGGCGGAGCCGTAGATGTATCGCTCGACGGACTCCTCCGTGTGCGCCTCGCCGGTTACGTCGTGGCGCATCGAGGTGAAGAACGCGGCGAGGTGGGCGTCATCGAAGTTGCAGCGGCGCGCGGTATCGGCGAAAGCGTGCAGGATCGGGTCGGTGTGGAACGTGGTTGCTGTGGCGCTGCGGACGCGCTGCTCGTAGCATTCGAGGATTGCTGCGCGCTCGGGGGAGGGGGCGGCACCGTCCACAATTTCGTCGGCGATGCGCACCACCGCGTAGAGGTTGCGGATGTCGGTTCGCTGCGGCTCGGGAAGTAGTCGCGTGGCGGCGCCGAAGCTCGTCGAATAGCTGCCAATGACCTCGCTCGCGGCGCGCCGTGCCATGTGGCTGTAGCGTTGCTGCGGGCTGGGGCGGGAGCGAAACATTGGTGGGCTTTCAGGTCATCGGAAGTGATTTTTCATAGTCTAGGCTACATGTGGACCCGCGGTGGGAGCCGTGCTGGGAATACCACGCGTGTAACTACTACATGTAGTATTACTTGCAGAAATATCACCCAAGGTATAGTGTCTTCTCTTGTAGCGCCGATCAAGACGGCGCGGGGAAAACTCCCGAAATAGTCTTCATTTTATGTAGAGAGAGAGCCCACAGGTTATGTCTATTACCGTTTACACCAAGCCGGCGTGCATGCAGTGCAAAGCAACTACCAAAGCACTCGAAAAAGCAGGGCTGGAGTACGACCTCGTAGATATCTCCGTCGACGACGAAGCGCGTGACTACGTCCTCGCGCTCGGCTACCTCCAGGCACCAGTCGTTGAGGTAAACGGCGAGCACTGGTCTGGGTTCCGCCCGGAGCGCATCCGTGGCCTGGCTGCGGCTTAACTCTTCCGACGTCTCACGCCGCTAGTGTTTTACACATTGGCGGCTCTTTTTATGTAGAGGGCATCCAACATGTTGATCGTGTACTTCTCGTCGTTGACGGAGACGACGAAGCGGTTCGTCGATAAGGTGAGGCTTCCGGCGCAGCGTATTCCGTTGCGGCGCACGGACCCAGCACCAATTATCGACGAGCCCTACGTCCTCATCTGCCCGACCTATGGCGGGGGCGTATCGATGACGCACGTGAACACCAAACCTGTCCCGCCGCAGGTCATCAAGTTTTTGAATGACGAACACAACCGCAGCTATATCCGTGGCGTCATCGCGTCTGGCAACTCCAACTTTGGCACGGACTACGGCCTGGCTGGTGACGTAATATCGGAGAAGTGCAACGTCCCGTACCTTTTCCGCTTTGAGCTGCTGGGTACTGATGACGACGTGCTTCGCGTGCGCAACCAGCTGATCGAGCACGCCGACCGCCTCGGTTTGCTGCCGCTGACCCCCGAGCAGGAAGACGCGCTAGAGTCGGTTGGGCAGCTGCCGGGGCAGGAAAACGCACAACGCTTAGCGCAACTGCGCGAGAAATATACAAATAAATACCGTAACGCCGATCGTTAATTAACACTGAAGCATCAAGAGGATATCTGTGTCTACGAACCCTATTCATGGCAAGAATGTGCCGGAGCCGGTCAACGAGGCTGACATGCTGGACTACCACACGCTCAACGCACTGCTGAACCTGTACGACGAAAACGGTCAGATCCAGTTCGATAAGGACCGCGAGGCTGCGAATCAGTTCTTCCTGCAGCACGTGAACCAGAACACGGTGTACTTCCACGACCTCGAAGAGAAGATGAAGTACCTGGTGGACAACAAGTACTACGAGCCCGAGGTTATTGAGGCATATGACTGGGAGTTCGTGAAGGACACGTTCAAGCGTGCGTATGCCTTTAAGTTCCGCTTCAAGTCCTTCCTGGGCGCGTACAAGTACTACACCTCCTACACGCTGAAGACATTCGACGGTCGCCGTTACCTCGAGCGCTTCGAGGACCGCGTGGCGATGACCGCGCTCTTCCTCGCCGACGGTAGGGAAGAGGTCGCATCCGCGCTCGTCGACGAGATTATGACGGGCCGCTTCCAGCCGGCGACGCCGACATTCCTCAACGCAGGCAAGGCGCAGCGCGGCGAGCTCGTGTCTTGCTTCCTGCTGCGCATCGAGGACAATATGGAGTCCATCGGCCGTGCGATTAACTCCTCGTTGCAGCTGTCGAAGCGCGGCGGCGGCGTAGCGTTGCTGCTGTCGAACATTCGTGAGGCCGGCGCGCCCATTAAGCACATCGAGAACCAGTCGTCTGGTGTGATTCCAGTGATGAAGCTGCTGGAGGACTCCTTCTCCTACGCAAACCAGCTCGGCGCACGCCAGGGCGCAGGTGCTGTGTATCTCAACGCGCACCACCCTGACATCATGAAGTTCCTGGACACCAAGCGCGAAAACGCTGACGAGAAGATTCGTATTAAAACGCTCTCGCTGGGCGTCGTCGTCCCAGACATCACCTTTGAGCTGGCGAAGCGTAACGACGACATGTACCTGTTCTCGCCGTACGACGTCGAGCGCGTCTACGGCGTTCCGTTCGCCGACATCTCCGTCACCGAGAAGTACGAAGAGATGGTGGAAGACCCGCGCATCCACAAGTCGAAGATTAATGCGCGTCAGTTCTTCCAGACGCTGGCGGAGATCCAGTTCGAGTCCGGCTACCCGTACATCATGTTCGAGGACACCGCGAACCGAGCGAACCCGGTCAAGACTGGCCGCATTAACATGTCCAACTTGTGCTCCGAGATCCTGCAGGTCAATTCCCCGTCGGAGCTCAACGCTGACCTGACGTACGCGAAGGTCGGCCACGATATTTCCTGCAACCTTGGCTCCTTGAACATTGCGATGGCGATGGATTCCGACGACTTCTCCCGCACCGTCGAGACCGCAATCCGCGGTCTTACGGCGGTGGCGGACAAGACGTCGATTGACTCGGTGCCGTCGATCCGTGAGGGTAACGACGCCTCCCACGCCATCGGCCTGGGCCAGATGAACCTGCACGGATTCCTTGGCCGCGAGCACATCCACTACGGCTCAGAGGAAGGCCTCGACTTCACGAACGCCTACTTCGCGGCCGTGATGTACGAGTGCATCAAGGCATCGCACAAGATCGCAGTGGAGACGGGCAAGAAGTTCGAAGACTTCGAGCACTCCGAGTACGCCACCGGCGAGTTCTTCGACCGCTACAACCCGGAGGATTTCCAGCCGAAGACGGAGAAGGTCAAGGCGCTGTTCGAAAAGTCGACGATTGCAGTGCCGACGGCCGAAGAATGGGCAGCACTGAAAGAAGCGGTCGCTCGCGACGGCATCTACAACCGCTACCTGCAGGCAATCCCGCCGACCGGCTCGATTTCTTACATCAACAACTCAACCTCCTCGATCCACCCGATCGCGTCGAAGATTGAGATCCGTAAGGAAGGCAAGATCGGTCGCGTCTACTACCCGGCGCCTCACCTGAACAACGACAACACCGAGTACTTCGACGACGCCTACGAGATCGGCTTCGAGAAGATCGTCGACACCTACGCTGTCGCTACGAAATACGTCGACCAGGGCCTGTCGCTGACCCTGTTCTTCAAGGACACGGTGACGACGCGCGACCTGAACCGCGCACAGATCTACGCATGGCGTAAGGGGATTAAGTCCCTGTACTACATCCGACTGCGCCAGATGGCCCTCGAGGGCACCGAGATCGAAGGCTGCGTGTCCTGCATGCTGTAGTGCTGGTTGAGAACAGCGCTGGCTTAGAACTCGACGAAGCCGTCCACTCCGCGCAGTAGGTTCCAGGATGCGTTCTCCGCTCCTGTTGAGTCGCCGGATTGGACGGCTTCCGCGACTTTCAGGTGGTACGCCATTGCATCGAGGTGTGGGTCGTTCGGCATGATGCCGTAGCGGGTGCGGCCCTCGAGCACGTACAGAATCGGAAGGGCAAGGGTGCGGAACATCTCGTTGCCGGAGCACTCCAATATTAAGGTGTGAAAACGTTTATCCGTCTCGAGGAAGGCTTCCGTATTGCCTTCGCCTGCTTCGGAGAGCTCCATGAGCTGCTCGGCCAATGCCCTGAGCTCCTGCGCCTGTTCCTTCGTCGCATTCGTCGCTGCGAGTGCTGACGCGACCGGTTCGATCGCCTTTCGGAGTTGGTCCAGCGACACGATCTGCTTCGCACGATGCGCCTCGCTGCTGAGTCGCCAGCGGATTACAGCCTGGTCAAAGACTGCCCAGTGCTCCTCGGGCAGTACCTTAATGCCAACTCGGCGTGAAGAACTTACAAGACCGAGTTGCTCGAGCGCGCGCATTGCCTCGCGTGCGACCGTGCGGGAAATCCCGAACCGGTCGGAGAGATCCTGGAGTGTGAAGCGTTCCCCGGGAGCCATTATCCCCGATACAATCTCGCCCCCAAGCTCGTCGAGCACCTTGGTAAGGAGAGGTCCTTCAGTGGATTCCGCAGGATCGAGGGTGAGAGGCATGCTGTTCATCCTTCATGTATCGGTGTTTTCACAGTATTCATAATGGGATTATTAATCAGCATAACCCCGACTGTGAACTAAAACGCAACGAGTCGGGCACTATCGGGGGTGGTCGGGGGTGGCGTGTTCGGGAGAGGGGGCTGCCAGAGGTGCGTCGCGTTTGCTAAAACTCACACCCTTCTGTCCGGAATGTACCCCCGTGAATTGTCCGCCGCGCGGACAATCGCGACCGGAGCCGCTGTGTAGAGGTGCTCGCGCTAAGATGGGAGCCATGACTGAAGAGTATCTTGCCTACCTGCAGGCCCATAAGGAGCCGATGAAGGCGATTAACTGGAACGAAATCCCTGATGAGAAGGACCTTGAGGTGTGGGATCGCCTCACGGGTAACTTCTGGCTGCCGGAGAAGATCCCGGTGTCGAATGACATTCCGAGCTGGAACACGCTGACCGATGATGAGCAGCTTTCCACGATGCGCGTGTTCGCAAACCTGACGCTGTTGGATACGCTGCAGGGCACCGTCGGCGCGGTATCGCTGCTGCCGGACGCGAAGACACTGCACGAAGAGGCCGTCTATACGAACATTGCGTTCATGGAGTCGGTGCATGCGAAGTCGTACTCGAACATTTTCATGACGCTGGCGTCCACCCCACAGATTAACGACGCGTTCCGCTGGACGGAAGAAAACAAAGAGGTGCAGCGCAAGGCGAAGATTGTCGAGTCCTACTACCGTGGCGACGACCCAATGAAGAAGAAGGTCGCCTCCGTTATGCTGGAGTCCTTCCTCTTCTACTCGGGCTTCTATCTGCCACTGAACTGGGCGGTGCACTCGAAGCTGACGAACACCGCGGACATTATCCGCCTGATCATCCGCGATGAGGCCGTGCATGGTTACTACATTGGTTACAAGTATCAGGTTGGTCTGCGCGACGAGTCCCCGGAGCGCCAGGAGGAGCTCAAGGAGTACGCCTTCGATATTCTCTACGACCTGTACGAGAACGAGATTCAGTACACGGAAGATATCTACGATCCGCTGGGCTGGACCGAGGACGTGAAGCGTTTCCTGCGCTACAACGCGAACAAGGCCCTCAATAACCTGGGCTACGAGGGGCTTTTTCCGGTCGATGAGGCTCGCGTTTCGCCGGCGATCCTGGCGTCGCTATCGCCAAACGCGGATGAGAATCACGACTTCTTCTCTGGCTCGGGTTCCTCGTACGTCATTGGCAAGGCCGAGGAGACCGAGGATGATGACTGGGACTTCTAACCCTGTCAGCTGAGTGCTTTTGACGCCACTTCGTGCCACCGCAGCAGTTTGCGGTGGCACGTTTTTCGTTTTCGGGCGTAAACGTGCCCAAACTTTGGGTTGATACTAAACGGGGGACGTGTGTGGGGGAGTTTCGAAACGCGGTGAGTGGAGTGGCCTGTGCTATATGGCCGGTAACTGCTGTGACTGTTGGTGTTTGAGCTGGTAAGTCGTGGTGGGGTTTGCGCGATGCTGATCAGGGGAGGGTGTGGACGTTGGGGAAAGGCCCGGAAAGGCTGGCAAATGTATGGGCGCGTCACTTAAGATGATGCGGTATCAGAATTAGCTTTCGTGTACCTGTTTTGTGTGCGAAAGTTACAGTCAGGAGGAACGA
>NZ_JBSZCG010000083.1:0-311 GCF_054166365.1 Corynebacterium sp. UMB8791
GTTTTATCGTATGCCATATTTGGCGACCAAGTCACAAAATATTTAACATCGCATATTGCATATGTTTTTGATAGTTCATTTAATTTTTCAGCAATATTATCAGTAAATTCAAACCATTCAATACTATATTGTTTATTCATTGTTTTTTTCTCCTCTTCTTTTATGCCAAGAATTTTCGAACATAGTTTCCAACCAGCTTTTCTATATTCATCCAAAAAATTTGATTTTCCTATTTCTTGTTTATCCATTACTTTCCACCTTCTAATACCTTAAATGTACTTTTACGCTCGTCTATTAACGCTTTATTTATC
>NZ_JBSZCG010000084.1:0-311 GCF_054166365.1 Corynebacterium sp. UMB8791
CTACTGCTAAGGGTGTTAGCGGTGAAGTAGACGGTAAACTAGTAAAAGTTGGTAAACTTGCCTACGTTGATCCTGATCAAGAAAAAATCACAGTTCAATCAACAGCTGTCTTTGTTTCAATTGACAATAAATTTGCTGGATATATTACTTTCCAAGACCAAATCAGAAAAAACACTCCAGAAACAATCGCTCGTCTTCGCCGTCAAGGTATCAAGCACATTATGTTGCTGACTGGTGACCGTAGATCTGTAGCATACTACGTTGCTACAGAAGCCGGAATTAGTGCAAGCGAAGTTCACGCTGATTTGCTT
>NZ_JBSZCG010000085.1:0-311 GCF_054166365.1 Corynebacterium sp. UMB8791
ATGGACGTTTCCGGCGCTCAGGCTATAAAACTGTCGGGTAGCTTCAACCACGGCTTCAGGTTTAAGCGCGGTCGCGGCGCTGTCGAGATAGACGCCCGCATCCTGAAGTGCGGGAAACTGGGCGCGAAACTGCGCGGGATTAAAAACGTTCATGGTACTCCTCGGCTTGATGAACCGATCGTGACGCAAAATTCACTTTGATACAAGGAGAGTGCTAACCATCAGAATTATCTGGATATCCTGGCGAAGCCGCGTCAGTAACATATGCTGAATAGTGTTAGGCGTTAATTTTAGCCGGCAAACTGGCTGCG
>NZ_JBSZCG010000086.1:0-310 GCF_054166365.1 Corynebacterium sp. UMB8791
TGATAGAACCGTTTAAAATAGATATGAAGCTTGCTTACTTGTCTGATTTAATGACGATTTATTCGAATTTTGCATTTAATTTTCATCATGAAGCGTACGATGTCGAGCTGATGGAAGAAGATATGAACTATCGACCACTGGTTGCTTTTGATAATGGCAGTTTTGCAGTGTTATTTTTTAATCAGCGGACAGGCGGTTTAATGGCAGTTAATTATGTCAATAAAGAAACGTTGCTCACGGAAATGCCGTATCAATTAAATGAAGGTTCTCCTTTGCCAGTTGATATAACGCAGTCAATGACCTTCGATCC
>NZ_JBSZCG010000087.1:0-310 GCF_054166365.1 Corynebacterium sp. UMB8791
GGTCGCAAGTGCTCGCGCGATGCCGACGCGCTGCTTCGGGCCACCGGAGAGCTGCTCCGGGTAGTTCTCGCCACGGTCAGACAGACCGACGAAGTCTAGCAGTTCAGCAACGCGGCGCTTGCGTTCTTCCTTGCCTACACCGGCCAGTTTCAGCGGGTATTCGATGTTTCCCGCTGCGGTACGGGATGAAAAGAGGTTGAACTGCTGGAAGACCATGCCGACCTCAGCACGCAGACGGGTGAGTTCCTTACCCTCTTCTGGGAGAAGTTTGCCGTTGATGCGGATCTCGCCGCTGTCGATGGTCTCGAGG
>NZ_JBSZCG010000088.1:0-308 GCF_054166365.1 Corynebacterium sp. UMB8791
TTATTAGTCTGTACGCATGAATCCTTCACTAACCACATTGCTGTTAAGAATATGATTATTCGATTCCTTATTTCGTTCAATGGATAGCTGTAAAAATCATTAAGTATACGTGTTATCTCAAACTTTGAAAGACTTTTAATGCTTTTAATAATTTCCTTTCTTTCCTTTCCTTTGAAGATAGCGTGATACTAAAAATATAACAAGGCTTACTACACACTTCCATATATCTTAACCGACCATAATCTTTTATAAAATTATCTTTCTTTACTTTGTTATTTTGAAATAACTTAATAAGGATAGATATAGCC
>NZ_JBSZCG010000089.1:0-308 GCF_054166365.1 Corynebacterium sp. UMB8791
GTGACCCAGCGGAGTTCCGCGCGGGCCTGACCAAGCCGGGCACGGTCTCTGGCGCGGCTGAGGAGTTTGAGGTCGAGCGCGAGGTGCACCTGCTGCAGCGCAAGACCTCCCGCATCGGCAAGGGCCTGGGCAAGACCACTGGTTGGGTTCACCGTGCGGAGATCAAGAAGGCCGGTGTCAAGCAGTACACCGGCGTCACCTACAACCGCATTGACGACGAGGGCCTGCACATCACCATCGATGAAAAGCCACAGGTCATCACAGTTGACAACGTGATTGTCTGTACTGGACAGGTATCCAATCTGGAC
>NZ_JBSZCG010000090.1:0-307 GCF_054166365.1 Corynebacterium sp. UMB8791
GAGGCAAACGTTGCAGCCCAGCGGCAGTAATCATGGCGAGGACCCCTACATCGATACCGGTGTAGGGGCTCCTGACCGTCTTGTACGTCTGTGGGCGCCCTACCGGTCGAGTTACATTGCGTCGGCGCCGAGATCGTCGAAAAGCAATGACCCGTTTCTAGAGATACCGAAACTCAGCGACGAAGACGGATTGATTATTGCCCGTGGCACGCGTGTGTACGCGGTGTTGAACCTGTATCCGTACAACGCGGGACATCTCATGGTTGTGCCGTATCGCAAGGTCGCGGAGCTTGAAGCGCTTGACGAC
>NZ_JBSZCG010000091.1:0-307 GCF_054166365.1 Corynebacterium sp. UMB8791
GTGTGGTCATCCAACCGCGAGGTGTCTGAGCGCGTTTCCCGCGAGCTGCGTCACGGTACCGTCTGGATCAACGACTTTGGCCCCTACCTGCCACAGGCCGAGTGGGGTGGCTTTGGTCAGTCCGGTCTTGGCCGCGAGCTGGGCCCGACCGGCCTGGAGGAGTACACCGAAGCCAAGCTGGTCTACGAGAACACAGCACCGGCTGTTACCGGTTGGTTCGAGGATCGTCGTTAAATAACTCGGAACAAGCCCGGTTGACGAGGCCATCGAGATCGGCAACGACACCGAATACGGCCTGGCCGGTGCG
>NZ_JBSZCG010000092.1:0-306 GCF_054166365.1 Corynebacterium sp. UMB8791
GCGGTACGGATTCCGGTACATAGCCTGCTTTACGGACGATAGCCCACGCCTGCATCAGGTGTTGATGCTGACGGGAGTCGATGTAATACAGCACGCGATCGGCATGCAGTGTTTCATAACGATATTTCGCACAGGCGATATCAGTGGTGGTGTAGAGATAGCCACCATCTTTCTTCTGAATGATCACGCCCATCGGTTCGCCTTCCTTGTTTTTGAACTCATCAAGGAATACAACGGTCGCGCCTTCACTTTCTACTGCCAGACCTTTGGCTTTCAGGTCCGCCACGATACCCGGCAGCATTGGGT